>NZ_JBEAIU010000040.1:0-214602 GCF_040065135.1 Klebsiella sp. CN_Kp066
GCTGAAACAGGCGGTGGACGATGCCGTCAGTGAAGCTGTAGCGGAAATCCCCCTGTCGCAGGACGGTAAAAGCGTGACGCCGGAGGACGTGCGGCCGCTGCTGCAAGAGTTAGTCACGGCGGCAGTGGGGGAAATCCCGGCCCCGCGCGACGGCAAAGATTACGATCCGGCGGTGCTGAAACAGGCGGTGGACGATGCAGTCGCCGCGTTGCCGCCGGCGCAGGACGGACGTGATGCTTTGCAACTGGAAATACAGCCTTTCATTGATGAAGGTAAAAGTTATCCGCGCGGATCTTATGCCACTCACAACGGAGGCCTCTGGCGTGCTTATGAGAAAACCCATGGTATGCGTGGCTGGGAATGCATCGTTGATGGTGTATCAGATGTTGATATCAGCATGAATGGTCAACGCAATTTCACTGTTACGGTCAACCGAGCAAGTGGAATGAGCGATAAAAAAGCTTTCGATATACCGGCTATGGTGTACCGCGGCGTATTCAAATCGGGCGATGAGTACCTGCCTGGCGATACGGTTACATGGGGTGGTTCACTCTGGCACTGTGACGAACAGACGCAGGATAAGCCAGGTGAAACAGGCTCTAAAGGCTGGACTCTGGCCGCCAAGCGCGGACGGGACGGGAGGGATAAAGCGTGATTGAGCTTGTAACTTTACCCCAGGCAAAAGAGCATCTGCGCATTGACGATGACTCAGGTGATGCCGATTTGCTCCTGAAAATTCAGGCCGGTAGTGCTGTGCTGCTTTCCTACATTCAGGGAAGTCGGGACAAGGTGGTTGATGGGGATGGGAACCTGATTCAGGGTGAGCCTTTATTGCGAATGCAGGAATCCCTTCTCAGACTGCTTGGCTATCTCGATCGCAACCGCAACGGCGAAGAGGAAGAAAAACTACAGCAGGGTGAGCTGCCTTTCTCAGTAACGATGCTGATCTACGATTTGCGTCGGCCAACGATTATTTGAGGTGGTATATGGCTTGCTCAGGTTGCGCCCGGCGGCGCGAGTGGATAATAAAGTGGACGAAAATAGCCTATGAACGAGCAACAGGTAAACGCGCTGATAGCAGCGATGAGCGAACAAACAGCAGCACAGAGAGAGCAGACGGAAGCGATAAACCGCCTGGCTGAATCAAACATGGCTCTGTGTGATGTGATCATTCAGTCTCTGGCCGGTGAAGAGGATGTGCAGGCAGAGCCGCAAACCTATCTCAGCGGGAAACCCAGGGGGTGATATGCAGGCCGGGAAATTGCGTCACAGGGTTACCCTGCAGGAGCCGGTAAAAGAGCAGAACCCGACAACGGGAGCCGTAATTAATATCTGGCGAGATGTCGCAACCATCTGGGCCGAAATCTCCCCCTTATCTGCGCGGGAGTTTATCGCGGCCCAGGCATCACAGGGCGAGATAACAACGCGTATAACTATTCGTTACCGGGCGGGCGTCACCAGAAAGCACAGGATTCTGTATCGCGGTGGTATTTACAACATTGAAGGCGTTTTACCAGACCCGCGCAGCGGCAGGGAATATCTGACGCTGCCCTGCTCAGAAGGGGTGAACGATGGCTGATGGTGTAGAGGTTAACCTTACCGGGCTTGAGTCGGTGCTGGGCAAGATGGATGCCGTCTCACAGGTGACCCGCAATAAAACCGGGCGTGCAGCGCTGCGTAAAGCAGCAAACGTCATCCGGGACAGGGCCCGCAATAATGCCGCTCGTGTTGATGACTTTCTTACTAAAGAAGCCATCTATAAAAATATTGTCGTCAGTTTCAGCAGCAAAGCCTTTCGCAGAACGGGCGACCCAACCTTTCGTGTAGGGGTAATGGGCGGAGCAAGGCAATATGCCAATACAAAGGCCAATGTGCGAAAAGGCAGGGCGGGTAAAAGTTATAATACAGCCGGAGATAAAGGCAATCCCGGTGGTGATACCTGGTACTGGCGATTTCTGGAATTCGGGACCGAGCATATGGCTGCGAGGCCAATACTACGCCCGGCAATGAATGGCGTGGATACTGACGTAATTAATATTTTCGCTGTGGAACTGGAAAAGGCTATCGATCGTGCCGTCCGTAGCGCAGCCAAAAAAGGAACGTCCGTATGATAGCTCCAATATTCTCTGTCTGCGCGACAAGCCAGGCTGTAAAGGCTTTACTGGGTACCAACCCCGTCAGGTTCTATCCCTTCGGGATGCAGGACGACAATATCGTCTATCCCTATGCCGTGTGGCAAAACATTGATGGCTCCCCTGAAAATTACCTTAATCAGCGGCCTGATGCTGACCGTTACTCTCTTCAGATCGACATATATGGCAATACTGAAGTTGACGTGATGGCGGTGGCCCATGCGCTGCGTGATGCCATCGAGGGAAAAGCCTATATCACCCGGTGGGGAGAGCAAAGCCGTAATGATTCCACGTTGAAATACCACTATTCCTTTGATGTTGACATGATCGCATTAAGGTAACTAACAACCCCAAACTGACCCGCTCTGAGCGGGTTTTTCTATTTATGGAGACTAAAAAATGTCTGTGTTAACGCAAGGCACGCAGCTCTTTGTGCTGAAATCTGGCGTGGTCAGCGAGGTTGAATGTATCACCAGCTTCAACCCCGGCGGCAACCCGGCCGATCAGATTGAAGATACCTGTCTGAGTGAGCGGGATTCCAGAACCTATAAAAAAGGGCTGAAAACGCCAGCTTCAGCAACTGTCGGGCTGAATGCCGACCCGAAAAACGCCAGCCACATTATGCTTCATGGGCTTTCTGAAACTGATGATCAGACACCGCTAACCTTTGCTATCGGCTGGTCAGATGGTACCAGCACCCCGACCGTTGCAGCTTCTGGCGATGAAGATGCTGTTGATGGTCTGGTGCTTCCGTCTGATCGCACCTGGTTTATCTTTCAGGGCTACGTTTCCGATTTCCCGTTCGATTTTCAGGCAAATGCCGTGGTTACCACCTCCGCAACTATCCAGCGCTCCGGATCGGCGGTCTGGGTACCTAAAGCAGCAGCGTAATGATTTGCCCGGTCTGCCGGGCTTCTTGATTCAGGAGAAGAAATGAAACTTACTCTCGACACATTAAAAGAGTCCGGGGCATTCACTGGCCGCCCGGTAGAGAAAGAAATAAAATGGAAAGGTCGTGACGGGAAAGAACATATCGCAACCGTTTTTGTGCGTCCTATGGGTTACCACACCACAAAAGCCGATCTGCTGGCTTATAACGGGAAGTCCGATCCAGTTGCCGAGCGCATCGCTGGTAACATTTGCGATGAAGAAGGTAAGCCAATTTTCACGGCGGCTGATATCCTTGGAACTGCATCTGAAGAACGTGGTGCACTGGATGGCCCGATTGTCGTTGCTTTGCTATTGGCTATGCAGGAAGTCAACGAGCTGGGAAAGAATACGAACTCACAGGAGAAGACGAGTTCTGGTGTGAGTTAGTCATGAACGGCATCGGTGGGCGAACGATCGCTGAGGCTCAGGAGCGAATAAGCCTTCGTGAGTTTCAGGTGTGGGTAAAGTACCGCGATAAGTATGGTCCGCTTAACATTATGATGCGTACTGAGTGGGGCGCAGCGTTGGTTGCTTCCGTTCTGGCAAATATCAATAAGTCTACGAACACACCGCCATACAAGATCAGCGACTTCGCCCCGCATATCAATGAATCAGCTGTATCGCTTGAGGACGCGATGAAAACGTGGGAGTGATTGTAGTTTTGGGATTTTAAAAATCCTGCTACCCTTTTGATAACTATTATCACGAGGGAATGATATGAAGAGTTCAGGACAGTTGTTATCGCTAGTAGGCGTAGTTCTTGCAGTATATTCATTATTCTTTATGGATGTGAGTGTTGATGTTGGTGATGGTTCAAGGGTGAATAACCTTGGGCTAATGGCACAACAGCAAAATTATTTATTAATTGCTATTGTGTTTTTTCTTGCTGGTATTTTTATATCTTTTTCAGGGAAAAAACGTTCATTACCAGAAGTAGACTTCACAAAAATAGAATCGTGCTCTGCAAATGATTTTATTTCTTCAAAGGATGGTGAGCCATGCCTAAATATATTGGCTGTAGATAATCTAGCTCTTATGTTTTTGAAAAAACATGGTTCAAGTAGCGTTAATGATATCCTTTTGATGAACATGCCTTTAATCGATAGGTTGGAACGAGATCTCCCGGATTCATTAAGGAAAGATTTTGTATCCACCCTTAAAAGGAGGTTAAAGGATAATTGTTAAAATAAAGCCCGCTTTTAGCGGGTTTTTTCTCTTGGAGAATTTATGGCTGGCAAGTCACTAGGTACTCTTACTATCGACTTGATTGCAAAAGTTGGTGGATTTGTTTCAGGGATGGATAAAGCTGAACGTGCATCAGCCAAGTGGAGTAAGCAGGTACAAGATGATGTGGCAAAATCTAGTGCAGCGCTTACAGGGATAGGGGCTGCTGCTATTGCTGCTGGGCTAGCTGTAGGTGCCTCCGGATTTCAATTGCTTAAATCAACATCAAGGCAAATATCAGAAACTGATCGCTGGGCTAAATCATTACAGCTATCTACCCAAGAGCTTCTCGCTTGGCAGTTTGCCGCTGAAAAGGCTGGTGTATCGGGTGATCAAATGGCTGATATCTTTAAGGATATTGGCGATAAAATTGGCGATGCAGTATTAAATAAATCTGGTGAAGCTGTAGATGCACTCAATGCCCTTGGATTATCAGCTGAAAAACTATCAAAAGTTAGTCCGGATAAACAATTGCTCGCTATAGGTGAATCCCTAGAGAAAATTAGTACTAATGCCGAGAAAACAACGATTCTTGAAAGTTTGGGTAATGACCTTTCAAAATTGCTTCCTTTGTTTGATAACAATAATAAAAAACTTAAACAGTTTATTGATCTTGCTAAAGATTATGGTGTTGCTCCCGATCCATCATCTATTGATGATTTAGTGAAGGTAAACCAGCTCTTTGAAGATATGGAGGCTCAAGTCGCTGGGCTCAAAATTGAGATTTCGGCAGGGTTAGCTAAAGTCGATCTAAACCCTTTACAGAGTTCACTTGATAAACTTCACGATGTACTGACTGATCCTGTTGTTCTTCAAGGTATTTCTGATCTTGTATCAGAAGTTGCCAAGCTTGCCGGATGGCTTGTAAAAGCAGCTGCGGGAGCTGGCCAACTTGCCTCTAGCACTGGTAACCGTTTCGCGGCACTTAGCGGTAAAATTGACATCTCGAATATTGACCAGGTCAATGAACGTATTACTTATTTGCAAAAAAGCCTTGATGGAAGAAATGGTTTTTACTCTAAAGGTGAGTCGATGTTTGGTTGGCTTACCGGAGTAGATGACAGCGCAAAAGCCCTCAATGATGAGTTACTTTCTCTTATAGAAACAAGAGATAAACTTTCTAATACCAGCAGGGTATCTCTACCTCTTCAGGCTGCAACAGTAGGAACTGACAATCCGTTTGCACTACCTGCGGGAAGTACGAATGGTAAGCCTGCTAAAACAGCAGTAAATAAACTTGATAATGCTTATAAAGCTGTGGAGCAGAGCTATCTACGTCAGATTGTATTAACCGATCAACTTACTGGTAAAACGAAAGAAGTCACAGAGCTTGAAAAACTGCGATTCGATTTATCTACTGGAAAACTTGTAGGTATTAATAAAGAGCAACAGATTAGGCTGGAAGGGCTTGCATCTGAAATTGATAAATACAATGCCCTGTCAAAATTCCGTGATTTACAGGATGAGTTATTAACACCTGAAGAAAAGCTCCTTAAAACCACGAAAGAACGCTTTAAAGTCCTAAAAGATATTCAGGGATTGCCCGGAGTCAGCAAGGAAGAAGTAAAAAAAGCAACCAAAGCTATCACCGAAGATTCATTTGCCGATATGCCTAACTTTACTGGTATAGACCCCATGTTTGGTGGGCAACTCGGTGAGCTAAGAAAAGTCGATGATGCGCAGAAAGAGCAGGAAAAGTGGTATCAGAACCAACTTGATTTGCTTGAACAGAACCGACAGGCACGCTCTGACCTTAATGAAGAATGGGACGCCAGAGAACTTGAGTTAAAGAAAAAACACCAGGATGAAATGAACAGGCTCGACGATGCCCGTAATCAACTGATGTTAAGTAGTGTTGTTGATGGTCTGGGATCAATGGTTGATATGACTCGTACTGCTTTTGGGGAGCAATCAGGCATATATAAAGCAGCATTTGCTGTTCAAAAAGCTGCAGCTATAGCTCAATCAATTATTGCTATTCAGCAAGGGATCGCTATGGCGGCCGCAAATCCATTTCCCTACAATCTTGCAGCTATGGCTAGTGTTGCAGCCTCAACAGCGAGTATCGTATCCAACATTTCTGCTGTGGGGATGGCCCACGATGGGCTTGATAGTGTCCCAGAAACGGGTACATGGCTCCTGCAAAAAGGCGAGCGAGTTACTACTGCTAAAACCAGCGCAAAGCTGGATGCCACTCTGGATAGGGTCGCGACTCAATCAACCGGAAGCGGCGCTATTTACTCGCCTACTATCACCATCCCAATAAATGGGAACCCATCCGATGCAACTTTGGCGCTGGTGCGCAAAGCCGCCGATGAGGGTGCTGAACGGGGATATCGAAAGGCGGTGAACTCAGTTGCAAGTGGGCAGGGTGATTTGCACAGAGCATTAACCAGCAAAACTAACTCTGGGAGGAAAATCGGCTGATGGCTATCACCTCAACGCTCTACTATCCCTCCGATTACCTGCCAGGCCCCCTTAAAGATAATTTTGGTTTAACTCCGGTTTCTCCGCTGAAACGGACATCGATGGTAACTGGTCGCGCGCGTCAGCGGCGTGCTTATACCTCGACACCAACCCAAACAGATCTGGCATGGATATTTAATGATGCGCAAGCTCAGGCCTTTGAAGCGTGGTTTCGCGATGTGCTATCTGACGGGGCGGCCTGGTTCAACATACCGTTATTAACTCCTGTAGGGCTTAAAAATTATGTATGTCGCTTCACAGACATTTATAAGGGACCCACTCCGGAGGGTGGGTTTTACTGGAGGTA
Organism: Klebsiella sp. CN_Kp066; assembly: GCF_040065135.1. Classification (NCBI taxonomy): domain Bacteria; kingdom Pseudomonadati; phylum Pseudomonadota; class Gammaproteobacteria; order Enterobacterales; family Enterobacteriaceae; genus Klebsiella; species Klebsiella sp. CN_Kp066. Next base: position 7,060 of record NZ_JBEAIU010000040.1, read on the forward strand.
TACGGCACCTGTTGAGTTATGGGAGCGCCCATTGCCTCCGGCTGGATGGGGACATTATCCGGAATGGATAGTCGGCAGCTCGCTGCTCGATATCGCGCTGAATAAGGAGTGGCCAAAGCATGACGCAGATTAACCGCCTTTACGCCAGTAGCGGGTCAGAGGTGATCATTGAAACGCTGCAGATAACTATCGGTTCTGATGTTCACTACCTCTGCCAGGGTTATGAGGATATCACCGCGACGACGGAGAACGGCAAGACCGTAACGTTTACCGCCTGCGCGATGGATATTGCATTGCCAGCGCGTAACGAGGACGGCACGCAGGATTTAAAGTTTGCGCTGTGTAATATCGACGGCGTTGTCTCCACGGCGATCCGCAATGCGCTGGCGAACCGCCTTTCGGCGTCGCTGACTTACCGGAGTTATATCTCCACAGATTTAGCGGCGCCTGCGGCGGTACCGTACACGCTTCAGGTCAAATCAGGCTACTGGACGGCGACAGAAGTGCAGATCACCGCGGGCTATATGAATGTCCTCGATACAGCCTGGCCGCGATACCGTTATACGCTCCCTTTATTCCCCGGTCTGCGTTACATCAGCTAAGGAATCCCAATGTTTAACCCTGACAAATACCTTTCAGTCACCTGGCTGAAGGGCGGTCGCACGTACCCAGAACTTGACTGCTTCGGCATTGTGAACGAAATCCGGGCGGACCTTGGACTGCCTCTCTGGCCTGAGTTCGCCGGGGTGACCAAAGACGACGGCGGGCTCGACCGTGAAGCGCGCCGGATGATGCTTTCTCTGGAGCGCTGCGAACCGTGCGAAGGTGCCGGTGTGGCCTGTTATTCCGGATCCACCGTCATCCATGTCGGTATCGTCGTTAATATCGGTGGCATGCTGCACGTGGCGGAATGCAATCCGGGAACAAACGTCACCATTCTGCCTTTGCCGCGATTTAAGCGGCGATTTGTCAAAGTGGAGTTCTGGCAATGACCGTTCGTTTTTACCCGTCGCGGCTGCCCGGTGAACCACTCGAAACGCATGAGCATGGCGTTACCAGCATTCGCAGCTGGCTGGTTGCCAATGTCAAAGACTATGAGGATCGGGATGTTCCATCGCTGGCCATTGAGCTTGAGGGTCAGCCGGTATCACCTGGCGAATGGGCGTTTCGCATCATCCGGCCGGAAAGCGATGTCCGCATGTACCCGGTTCCTTTCGGGCTTGAGGCCGCTACGATTGCCTGGATAGGAGTGGGTATCGCCGTCGCATCTGCGGCTTATTCACTGTTCATGATGGGTAATATTGATGCGGGTGGCTACACGTCAACCACAGGGCGAAGCCTCGACCTGAACCCCGCTAAAGCAAACAGCGCGAAACTGGGTGATGCGATTCGTGAAGTTTTTGGGCGCGTGCGTATTTATCCGGATTATGTTGTGCAGCCCGTTACCCGGTTCGATGCTGCCGATCCCACGAAAATGCGCGTACAGATGCTGCTGTGCCTTGGTGTCGGAGCTCTGGATTATACCAATGGCGATATCCGCGTTGGCAGCACCCCGGCATCGACCCTGCCAGGATTCAGCAGCACGCATTATCCCCCTGGTGCGGACGTTTCCGGCGATGAGCGTAGTGAAAACTGGTTCAACAGTACGGAGGTTGGCGGGACGTCATCCGGTACCGGTCTTGATATGGCCCAGACGTCGCCGGATGCGGACGACATTATTGCAGACAGCATGACCGTGGCTGGAGCAGACGTAACATTTACCGGGCTGGACACGGATGATGGCGATGATGACGACGAGAACGACAATTCTCTGCCGGATAGCTGGGTAGAAGGCGCGATTGTTGAGATAAAGGCTCCCGCCAACTACCAGATATCAACGGCGGCCGGGTACAGCGTTATCGCGAGTCCGCTGCTGGCAGAGATAGCGCCAGTAGTCGATATGCCGGTGACGCTGGGGTTTAACTCAGTCGACTACGATTTGTTTATCGCGTCATATACCCCTGGCCAGGCTGCGGTGCCGGGCTCCGGGGGAAGTGCGGCAAAAGTTCAGGCCAGCGCAGCACCTACCACCTACGACTTTTCGACCAGCTCCAGCACGTTCACGATCACGTGGCAGGGGATCGCTTACGCGGTGTCGCTGGTGGCGAACTATGTGTCGATGTCTGGACTTCTGGCGGCCATCACCGAGGGGCTCACTGGCTCCGGCCTGGTCGCGCAGGATAACGGCGGCACTGTAGTGATAACCGAGGCGGCCAGCCCGTTCGCGGGAGGGGCGATCACATCCTCTTCGCTGCCAGCTGCCGTTTTCGGTGATGCCCCTGTTTACACCGCCGGCACGGCATCAACCGGCGGCAGCCCGGCGGTAACGGCAAATTTGACGCTTGCCTATAACAGCGCCACGGGAACCGCATTTTCGGGCATGCCTGAAGGCGTGCAACGGCTTTCACTTGCTCACCGCGGGAATGAGTACAGGATTGTGTCCGCTGACGGCACGACGGCGACGGTGGCGCGTCTGGTTAACGGTGCAGTTGATGAGTCATGGCCGGGATTCACCACCAGGACGATGATCGACTATGAGGCCACTGGCCTTAACGACACGCTGAACTGGCTGGGGCCGTTTCTGGTCTGCCCTGAAAATGAAGTGGTGGATATGTTCGAAGTGAATTTTTCCTTTCCGAACGGCATCTGCGGTTTTGACAGCAAGGGCAAAAAACGACTCCGGCATGTTGAGTGGGAAATTCAGTACCGGATTTACGGCTCCGGCTCAGGGTGGGTCAGTAAACAGGGCGAGTACGCGCTGAAAAACGTCAACGGTCTGGGCTTTACTGAGCGGATCACACTCGGTTCTCCGGGACTTGTAGAGGTTCGCTGTCGACGGCGCAATGAACAGGGCTCCAATAATGCCAGGGATTCTATGTACTGGCAGGCACTGCGCGGACGACTGCTGACTCGCCCAGCATCCTATCCCGGTGTGTCGCTGATGGCGGCGACCGTCGAGACGGGCGGTAAACTGGCAGCGCAGTCTGACCGCCGCGTAAACGTTGTTGGGACGCGAGCATATGAAACCGGAACGGCCAGAACTATTTCTGGGGCGCTGCTGCATGTCGGGAACTCGCTGGGGCTGGAGATGGACGTCGACACCATCACTGCGCTGGAATCCGCGTACTGGACGCCACGGGGCGAGTATTTCGATTACGCTACCGGCGACAGTATCTCAGCGCTGGAAATGCTGCAAAAGATCGCCAACGCCGGGAGGTCCCGTTTTCTGTTGAGTGATGGGCTGGCTACCGTAAACAGGGAGGGGATTAAGCCCTGGACAGGTGTGATCACCCCGCATGAGATGGTCGAAGAGCTGCAGAGCGGTTTCATTGCTCCATCTGACGATGATTACGACGGGGTTGATGTGACCTACGTCAACGGGACCACCTGGGCGGAAGAGACGGTTAAATGCCGCACTCCCGATAACCCTACCCCGGTGAAAATCGAGGATTACAAACTCGACGGGGTACTGAGTCAGGATCACGCCTATCAAATTGGTATGCGGCGCCTGATGAAATACCTGCAGCAGCGCGTAACGTTCCAGACGACGACCGAACTGGACGCACTCTGCTACAACGTTGGCGATCGTATTGTGCTGACCGACGATATACCGGGGAATAACACGATTTCCTGTCTTGTTGAGGAGATGACAACGGCTGGCGGTGTAACGACCTTCACCGTCACGGAGCCGCTGGACTGGTCTTTTGAAAACCCTCGCGCGCTGATCCGTTACCAGGATGGCTCGGCCTCCGGGCTGATGGTGGCGACCAGAGCAGGGGATTATCAACTTTCGGTCCCGCATCTGAGTGAGTTTGATGACCTGCTGAAAATCAATTTATCGTCTGCAACCATTGAGCCGATCAGGCTGGTGTTCTGCGGCTCAACGCGGCATGTCTATGATGCGCTGGTGGCAGAAATTGCCCCGCAGGCGGACGGAACCTGCCAGGTGACCGCCAACGAATATCTCGAATCGTTCTACGCCTACGATGACGCCAGCTACCCCGGCGACGTCGCTTAATACCCCATAAAAACCCCTTATTAACTATTTTCGCTCAAACCCTTGTTTACGCGAACGCCTTTTTTGGAGCAAAAAAACATGGCCGAACTTAACCCACCTTTGGGAACGACGACGCCTGAAATCTTTTTAGATAACGTTAAGCGGGCCGATCGCTTAGTGAACGGGCCGGAGGAAACGGTAAACGATCGCGGCGGGGAACCGCTCGAGACCTGGCGTCAGATGATGGCGAAAAATGATGAAGTCCGGCAGAACATCATTCCGCTGAGTAAGCAGTACATGACGCTCGAGGCGGCCCAGGCGGATATCGCAAATATTCCAGAGGGTAGCACCACGTATTACCGCAGCCCGGACGACAGTGCGCTCGCTATCGAGGTCATGAACGTTGGCGGGACGCTGACCACTACCGGCCGGACAATGGCATCAGGAGAACTCGTCGCTAAAATTGATAATCGCATTTCTGAATCTGAAGGCGAAAATATTGTTGAAATTCATGACAGTGAGAAAAACATTGTTGGTCTTCTTGATAAAGATGGTTATTTCTTTTTACCTTATTTGCCGGAATCTGTGCAGAATACAATTAATCGGTTGATATCGCTGGTTTCATCACGTAGTGGAAATGATATTTTCAGATTAGGTGATGGTGAGAATGATACCTTCATACAGGATTGCGACGGTCGTGTATTCGTTCCGCTACTTAATTTGTCCATCCAGGATTATTTTAAGTACATTGAATCCTATGCTTCGTTAACTACCGGGGACGATATCCTGCGCTTTGGTGATGGCGAACATGACACACTCATTCAGGCAAATGACGGCCGCCTGTATATACCTTTGCTGACTGACTCAGTTCAGGATGAAATAAATAACCTGAAAAACAATCAAACGCCCGTATCATCGGTTGTTTCGATTGATATACGTAATCAGGTAGATACAGCTGCTTATATTAATATTCCCGATGGTTATTATGCTGAGAAAATAAAATGGTTACGTGATAACGTAGCTATTCCAGATGCTACCGGGTACGCATATGTATTAACAGCTGACGATATGATGAAAAATATTACGCTTAGCATTGAGAGTTTATTGGGTGGAAATAGGGTATCAGATAAAACCACCGGACAGATTGGCGGGATAATGCTGGAGAGCACCGGTCCGGCTGGCTCAATTTATGAGGGGTACACTCTTTCTGCAGGTGACGATTTCAATACGCTGGATATTTTGAGCCCGGCGAATCCTAAGGGGCGTTGGTTTACTACCCGCACTTACCTCAACCCGCCGCGGGGATCTGATACGCAACTGGGCACAATGTACGACACTGACCCCGCGTTTACGGGCTTTAATGACTCGAACCGGGGCGTGCCGGTGGGTTTTGATAATATGCGCGTTGAGGATGGTGTTCTGAGGCTTCAGGCCCGTGCAGCTACTGCGAATGAAAAACCACATCTGCAAGGCTCAAGGCATGACCTGGCGGCGATGGTGAGCTCTGTAGGCGCATTTTCATTTTTCGCCGGTCCCGCCGGGACTGGAGATTGTATTATTGAGTGGTATGCGATGTTCACTCACAAAACACAAAACCCGCCAGGGTGGCACCCGTCATTATGGACCCAAAGTTCGCTGCCATCCTACACCTACAATTCGGATGAGCTGGATATTATCGAGGGCATCAGCCAGTTTGCAACGTCAAATTATAATCTCTGGGGAGCAGATGGTTCGAAAACAGGCGGAGGAACGCTTGGACCGGAAAAATATATATTTGATGGCAAGTACCATAAAATCAGCACCATCCTCAATCAAAGTAATGTCCAGATATTCATTGATGATACCTTTAGCAGCATATTAAGTCTTGATGCCAATTCAGTACGTGAACCGGGTTACTTGTTGATGAGTAGTCATGTATATAAAGGCACTTTCCATGGTGAAACCTATTCTGCCTGGGCATGGGAAAAACTCTGGAAGGGGGCGACAATTAGTGTTGACTGGTGCCGCATCTGGCGTAAAACAGGATTGAGTCATATCAAGCCGCTCGTCACCGTTCCTTCAGTCAACATTGATTATGGCAGCAGCGGCACAATAGTACTTCCGGCTAAGTCGGTTCTGTGGGGCCGTGACGATGTTTCAGAGCATGTCCAGACAGTCATGACTGAAGAGAATGAACCCGGTGGCAGCCATACAGTTTCCTATGACTCCCTTCCTCCTTTTGTTACTTACGATGCATCCACCCGAAGCATTACTATCAGTAACGGATACACGAAAGCGGGACGTCTTAACTTCGTTATTTATGGCTATCTGCAGGATGGCTCAAGCTGCGAACCCGCCCGCACATGGGCCAATATTGGACCTCGTTTTTCAGGTGATGCATTAACACTGAAACCAGGAAAAAGTGTTGATTTATATCCTTTCTGGGATTGCGGAATCCTTGTCACTGATGGCGAGAAATGTACCAAAACCATCGGCGTTTATTCACTACCCGAAGGCGTGATCTTTGACACCAAAAGCTGCCAGTTAATCAACTTCGGTGGTGAAAATGGCTCATATGTTATCACCAGCGCCTGCCAGAACAGTGTCGGACAGACAGCGGTCCAAAAAATAAATCTGATTCTTAATTAAGAGGTCATCATGCTTGTACTTAATTCTAACTCTGCATATACCGGCGATAAAAAAGATTTACCCGGTTACTGGCCTACTTTTGGATATACTCCTACAGTGGCTCTGTCGTTGCGGCAGCTTTCAGCATCCTACACCGGGCCTGCAATTCGTGTACGTCGCTCGAGTGATAACACAGAGATTAATATTGGATTTACTGCCGAAGGCGACCTGGACACGACGGCTCTGCTTAATTTTTGCGGTTCAGGCAACGGATTTATCAGTGTCTGGTACGATCAATCGGGTAATGAGTTTAATGCTATCCGCGAAAATGTGTCCGGACAGCCACGGATAGTTTCGGCAGGCGCTGTTGATCTGATTGGTTCTAAGCCAGGCGTGGTATTCGACGGAACAAGTGATGCCCTCTCTTTAACGGCTGCTGTTTCTGCGTTATCTGGAGTAGCAAGTTTGTCCTCATCTCTTGTTCTGCGTTTTCGATCTTCGCCCGCAGCGGCCTGTAGTATTTTCTCATTTTATAAATCAGACAGCCCCGTTCGTCGTCGATACAACCTGGGCGCCGGATTTCAGAGTCAGGCGAAAAACCTTCTACAGATAATTTCGACGCAGGCAGATTCGGGTAACGCTGAGATCGTGACAGAAACTACCCCGTTTACAGCAAATACAAATATTATTGTTCGCTCCTACATCGACTTTAAAACTCATTTGCAGGGCATCGCTCTGGACAGCGGAGGATGGGTTACCGGCGCCGTGTCTGGTGATGTCACAGGAATATCTGATTCCGCTGTACTGGGTGGCGGGCCGTGGGTAAGCGGGGCGCCAAGCGAGCTTTCTTACGTGACTATCGGCGAATTTATTCTCGTTGATTCAAAAAGTGATTATTTCCTCAGAAACATCACGGCTAATCAGCAGAAATACTTTACTAATTAATTTAAGCCTTGATATGGCGGCTGACAATTATCATGACAGCCGCCATTTGTTGCTACGACAATGCATTAAACTGAGACACTAAATCAGCATCAGCTAACGTGACCGGGTAATAAACCAGGCGCTTGAGATAAGTGTTTGAAACAGCGCCAGGGGTCGTTCTGGCCCGCCCAATCATTAAGCGGTTCAGCTGAGTTGATACAAGCGGCGCACCGCTGTATTTATTGATGCCGTCAAATACACGCATATCGCCGTTGATAAATGAACTGATAAAGGACTGATGGCCGTTTCGTACCTGGCCGAGACGTTTTACTTCAACCGTAACTTCAGAACTGCCGACAATTTTCGCGGCGGCCGCCAGGTTCTGGTTGGTGATACTGTTACTGATGCGGCGGTTCAGAAAACTGACATATTCAGCGACACTGTCATTATCAAGACAGACAATTGCCTGCCCGGCGTTATAGACACCACTCATCGCCTGCAGGCTGGCGGGCATATTGTAATCAGCAAAAATTGCCCCGCGGTCAGCAGCAATAAAATCAAGATCGGTACGAACGGTGCAGACCTCATCAGGCCGGGTCACAGTTGCGCCAGCTGTCGTGATGTATGGCGTAACACCATCCCAGTTTTCAATCTGCGCCCCCCAGATGTAAACACCCTTCCCTGAACCTGTATAGGCTGGCAACGCAGCGGCTGATGTCACGTCATTCACAAGCGCCAGTGTGAACTGCGGGGAGGCTGTGCCCGCAGGGGTAATGGTGATACTCAGACGGTACCAGCCATTTTTATATTTCCGCATGCTTGTCTGCAGGATGCCGGACGAGCTACGGGTTCTCAAGCCGTTGACCAAATCGAAGTTTGCAAACTGCGTCGTTGTTACTGCACCCTGAGCGACCAGCTGGATAACACTCGCGGTATTCGCTTTCGCAAAAATACTGAATGTGACAGGACTTCCCACGGTGGCGGCCGGAGTGGAATTTTCCTGCATAAAGTGCACAGTATCAGCGCTGTCAGTGCTTTCATTGAAGGGTGATGCAGAGACGTTACCATCAGGTGCGATTGTTTTGGTGGCCGTGGTGGACACGCCCGATTTTGTCCAGGTCGTGCCAGAAAAGTTTTCACTGTTGGCCGCAAGGTTAGTTACCCCTGCAGCAACGCGAAGCCCCAGGCACTCACCAGTAATCGGATCATATTCGATCGCAGCTTCACCGGACGCAAGATACTCTATCAGGCCGCTTTTGTTAACGCGGGTAGTTTCTGATGCGCGAGTAAAGGTTACCACGTCAGCCAGACGGCGGGAGCGAATGGCATTACCCGTTGTTCTGCCGAGGGCAATATAAAGCTCTTTCTCAAAGTCCAGGTAAAGGCTGGCCAGTTTCGGCATCGGGGCCTGCGGGGAAGGAAGTGCGGCAGCATCGCCCTGATAAGTTTTATTGCTCTTGATTTGAGTTGCCATTGTCAGATACCTGGATTGTTAAGCGTAGTGACGCGGGTTTGCGTGCCGGTCAGATTTAGTGTGTTCTGCGCGTTACCCACGCAGTGGTTAAATGAAATATCGACATCGGTAAGCGTACCGCTGGCATAAACAGGATATTGCTGAGTAGGCGTAGACTGGATGTCGCGAATTTTATTTGCGCTGAACGAGCTGATCTTAACTTCTGAGGCCAGATTAATTCCGTTCCCGGAAGCGGTCAGGCCGTTATTCCAGAAGCGGTTGTTTACCACATCCATATTGATCGCCGTCCCGTCTTCCAGGTTCAGACCATGCCGTCCGTTTCGATAAACGTCATTCCCCTGGATAAACATGCTGCGGACTTCCTGGCCTGGCGCTTTGAGGTTAATCCCATCTTCGCCATTATCACGGATGGTATTGCTGTCAATCTGGTATTCGCCGTCTCGCTGCTCAGTCGTGCTGTTGTAATAGACGCCATGTTTAGCATTTTTGGCGATAATATTGCACTGCAGACGCCCGCGCGAACCGGGATATGCCAGCACAGTTCCCGGACTGATAATCACGCCATAATTATTTTCTGAGAAGTTGTTATTGGTAGCGATCATGCCATCAACACCACAATCACCCAGGCCAGCATTATTCCCTGTACATGTGTTGCCGGTGACTATCGTGTGTTCAGAGCTGTAAGGCGCATTTGTTCCATGCTGTTTCTCAAGGAAGATGCCGAAGTTCTTCCCGTTGCGGCAGAAGTTCCCTGCGACATACAGCGGCTCGCTCTGCGTACCGCCAGCCCCTAATCCGAGACCAGATGCCCCCGCAGGGTTATCGTTACCCGACGGTGCCAGCCGACCGAAATTCTCCACAACACATCCAGTAATGGCGGAATCGCGCGCAAAGTCGATGCCGATCCCCGTAGCGCCAGAGTTTCTCACCCGCAGGCGGTGCAGGTGGCCGCGCCGGTAAAAGTTGAAGTACAAGCCTTTAGTGCGAGGCAAATAGCCCTCATCCGGCAATACCTGGTCCTGACAATCCACCTCAAAATCGGAATACACAAAATCGGTCAATTCCGGGACGGGATTCGTCGGCGAGGTGGTGAACTGGAGCGCCGAATATGAGCCATACGGCATCAGGATTGTTTTGCCGGTACCGGCGCCAATAATCGATACGTTCGGCGCGGGCGTGAGGAAGGAGCTCAACCGGTAAATACCCGGTGGGAGATAAATGACCCCACCGTAAGTGTTGCGGGCCATATCCCTGATTGCGCGCTGGATAACCTGTCGCGCATCCTCCTGGCTACTCGGATCCCAACCGTAATCCTTGATGCTGGTGAGAAACCGGCTATCTGCCTGCTGCTGCACGCGCCGGGAAAGACTGTTCAGCATATTGTTGACGGATGTCGGAATCCCCGGAAGGTTGAGTCCGCCCAGCTCATCAATATAGCCATATGCCGCCTTATCGGCCGCACTCAGCGTATTGAGAAACGGCCCGGGAACAGGCTGAACCTGAGCCAGCAGATCCTGCAGCGTAAAATTAGTAAGAGGGATACGGATTTTCCCTTCGGCATCGGTGATAACGAGCTGAAGACCGTCTTTATCCGTAGCTGAATGAAGGTTCGTAGAGTTATCCTTCCCGCTACGCGACGCCATCTCCTGAATGCTTTCGTCCATCCCCGCCAGATAATTATCACCGGTCTCTGTTTTTACTTCCGTAATCTTTCCATCAGATGAAACTGTCCGTACGAGACCAGAATCATCGGTCATGCCCAGCAATTTAGTAATTTCTGCAGATGCAACTGATGCAACAATGACTGCCATACCTGCACTGTTTTTATAATAATTAAATCCGACAACGTTACCTTCCCCCTGAGGAACGCGGAAATACTGACCATCAGTCGTGCCAGCGATGCCTGCGGGTTCGTCCGGAAAAGTGAAGCTCGCAGTATCAAGAGAGGTAATGATATCGTCCAGTTGCTCTACGCGTGTCTGGTTTTGTTCCATTATCAAACGCCAGGAGTCCAGAGGATCCCCACCACGATCGGGAACGTCGGCGGCGGGGCCGTTCACCAGTTCATCGAGACGTTTGGCATTACCGACCAACACCTCGGGAGACGTGCTCCCCAACGGCGGATTAAAGGCCATATTTTTTGCTCCAAAAAAGGCGTTCGCGCAAACGAGGGTTTGAGCGAAAGACCGGAGCTTTTTACAATCAGCTATTTCAAAGGGTTACATCATGCTGATTGGTTATGCCAGGGTCTCAACAGTGGACCAAAACCTCGATTTACAGAAAAATGCGCTGATCCGCGCAGAATGCGAGCTGATTTTTGAAGATAAATCGAGCGGTAAAAACACGAAGCGGCCAGGTTTAAAGAAGGCCATAAAGCGCCTCAAAAAAGGGGATACGCTGGTTGTTTGGAAGCTGGATCGATTAGGTCGACGAATGTGGGATTTGATTAAGCTGGTGGGGGAGCTGCAGGAGAAGGGGATTTACTTTCGTAGTCTCACAGACAGTTTTGATACCGGAACGCCTGCTGGCCGGTTTGTCTTCCATGTTATGGGAGCACTGGCTGAAATGGAGAGAGAGCTAAACATCGAACGTACTCGCGCAGGTCTGGCCGCAGCTCGCGAACGTGGAAGGATTGGCGGTCGTCGTAAAATCATGACCCGCACTATCATCAATCGGGCGGAAGAAATGTTAATCGCTGGCGCGACCCGGCAGCAGGTGGCCGATGTGATCGGGGTAGGGGTGAAGACTATTTATAAATATTTTCCGGCTGGCTAAGTTTGCTCACCTGCGAACCGTATGCAAGAGCCCGCAGGTGAGCAATTTGCTATGGAGGCAGTGCCATAGCTGAAAAATTTTATCCTCGCATTGTTCGAAAAACCATCAAACAGTTCAGCACTGAAAGCACTTTAAGACTTACCTTACTCATTACATCAATGCGTTACGTCAATGGCGCGAATTGATAGCTGGAACCTATATTGATATGTGGCTGGGTTAAATCTACTGTATATATAAACAGTGTTTATATGAGCGAGCATTTCATGAAGTTTTACACTCCAGCAGAATTACGCCAAATTGTTCTGATCCCGTTGTACAGCGACCTTGTTCAGTGTGGTTTTCCGAGCCCCGCGCAGGATTATGTTGAGCAGCGTATCGACCTGAACGAGCTGTTAATCAATCATCCCTCAGCGACATATTTTGTCAAAGCTGCTGGCGACAGCATGAAAGATGCGGGCATTAGCGAGGGGGATTTACTGGTCGTGGATAGCTCACGAACTGCAGTCCATGGCGATATCGTTATTGCCGCTGTAGATGGGGAATTCACGGTTAAGAAGCTGCAGCTGCATCCGCGGGTTCAGCTCAACCCAATGAACAACGCCTATTCGCCGATAGTCGTCGGTAGCGAGGATACTCTCGATGTGTTCGGTGTCGTAACCTACATCATCAAATCTGCAGGCTGACTATGTTCGCACTCTGTGATGTGAACTCATTTTACGCATCGTGCGAAACTGTATTCAGGCCAGATCTGAAAGGGCGGCCGGTGGTAGTCCTTTCTAATAATGATGGGTGTGTAATTGCCAGGTCTGCTGAGGCGAAGCCCTTCGTCAAAATGGGTGAGCCATATTTCAAGCAAAAAGATGTGTTCCGCCGGCACGGCATTATCGCGTTTAGTAGCAACTATGAGCTCTATGCCGATATGTCCAATCGTGTGATGACTACGCTTGAAGAACTATCCCCGCGCTGCGAAATTTACAGTATCGATGAGGCATTTTGCGATCTGGCTGGTGTCAGAAATTGCCGAGACCTGACTGACTTTGGCCGGGAAATTCGCGAGACGGTTCTGCGCAGGACACACCTCACTGTTGGCGTCGGCATAGCCCAGACAAAAACGCTGGCAAAGCTGGCCAACCATGCAGCGAAACAGTGGCAGCGGCAGACCGGAGGCGTGGTTGATTTGTCGAATCTGGAACGACAGAGGAAGCTGATGTCTTTGCTGCCGGTGGAAGAGGTCTGGGGGGTAGGGCGCCGTATTAGTAAAAAGCTGGAGTATATGGGGATAGACACGGTGCTCAAGTTAGCCGACACGGATATTCGTTTTATCCGCAAGCATTTTAACGTCGTGCTGGAAAGAACTGTGCGGGAGTTGCGCGGTGAGCCTTGTCTTGGGTTGGAGGAGTTCGCGCCGGTAAAACAGGAAATCGTGTGCAGCCGTTCGTTCGGTGGGCGTATCACGGAATACCACGAGATGCGACAGGCAATATGCAGTTATGCAACGCGCGCTGCGGAAAAGCTCCGTGGCGAGCATCAATATTGCCGGTTTATCTCAGCATTCGTCAAAACAAGCCCGTTTGCGCTGAACGAGCCGTATTACGGCAACAGCGCATCGGTCAAACTGCTGACCCCTACCCAGGACAGCCGGGATATAATCGCCGCGGCGACTAGGTGCCTGGACGCTGTCTGGAAAGATGGGCATAGATACCAGAAAGCAGGCGTGATGCTGGGGGATTTCTACAGCCAGGGCGTGGCTCAGCTAAATCTGTTCGATGACAACGCTCTGCGGCAAAACAGTGAAAAGTTGATGGCGGTCTTGGATCATCTCAATGCCAAAAATGGAAGGGGGGCCCTGTATTTTGCCGGGCAGGGGATACAGGCCGGTTGGCAGATGAAGCGGGACATGTTATCTCCGCGGTACACAACGAGATTCAGTGACTTGCTACATGTGAGGTGATAAGTTAAATGACGTTAATGGGTAACGAGCAGGGTGTGCACATGGATACTTCAATTCTCAACCCTGATATAAAAGTGTGCGCTCAATAAATTAAACGACATGTGGCTAGGGAAATGGGACTAAAAATATATAACCATGTGATTTTGGTGATTTCAATAATGCTTTTGTTATTTTGTTGTTTAATTATTGCTTATGCGATGGGTGTTGGCAGTATTCTATATGAGATAAAGAACTTTCCTGATTGGTTAAGTTCGATTAGCACATTTGGAACTCTAGTTGTAGCATACTCGGCGTATAAAAAAGCACCAGAATGGATAAGTCAGAGAATGCATGAGGATGCATTCTCTCTAGCCAGAAAAGTAATTCTTGATGATTACCCATTACTTAAAGAAAAAATAGATAATGCTGGAAATCTAGTGAGTTACAATGTTATATATTTTGATTTAATTGATGATGATTGCAGTGTCTCTATTACTGTGGATGAGTGTGACAAGGCATTGTCTATTTTTCATGATGTGCAAAATTCACCGGCGACAATAGAAAGTAATTTGGATAACCTTTCTAAGCTTGGCTGGAATGTTGATCAGGATATTTTAAACCTCAACAATGAAATTAATGAGTGTTATAGTGAAATGAAAAATAGTTATGTTTTAGCCTTTGCCTGCATAAAGCGAATGATAACGATTCAAAATATTAATGAAAAACGTCGATGCGCCACTCGAATAAGTGGTTTTTTTGAACGATTTGAAAGTAATAAAAATGAATTCGATCATCTTTACGAGAGAGTAAGATTAAAACACAAACGGGTTCCGGACTATTTTGATGTCGAAAAAAAATAGATATAAAATATCGTATCGCTATCAAATGCATAGTATTAATGTCATGTGTGACATTAAAATTAGTTAAATGACATGGGGTAATATTTATATTAACCTTTCTATTAATTCCGCCCCCTGATTCTTCACGTTGCCGACGGCGTGAGAAACAAGATGCCAGGTAAAATGGTCCGCTGAAACCGAGCCGTCGGAGGCAATCTCGCTGGCTTCCTTTCCCCCTACATCCTGTCTCATCCATTCCCTCGCTGCTTCCGGAACAAGGGCGAGTGGCCGACGGTCTGAATTTCTGCCAAACCAAGATCGGCAGCAGTCGTCACTATCAAAAATCCCTCAGCTTCATCCCCGCGTTCGAAAGGTACACTACCGATCGCCGCTATGAAGATGGGCTTGCCGTCTTTCCTGTGGATGAAGTAGGGCTGTTTCTTGTCACCTTCACGCTTCCACTCAAACCAGCCATCAGCAAAACAAATCGCACGCCCATGTTGCCAGAGGGGCTTAAACATTCGGCTTGTTGCCGCAGTTTCTACACGAGCATTTATAAGTGCAGGTTTATCCCACCACTCGGGCGCGTATCCCCAGTGGACCGGAGCGAGTTGCAGTTCTTCATTGCGCTCGCTCAGCAGCAGTACGCGTGTACCTGGCGCGACGTTGTAGCACCTGATCGGTTCAGGGTAAAAGGCGAAATTCCGTTCAGCTTCTTCAGAAAGATAAGTTAGGTATTCTTCTCGCGTTTGTGATTGAGCAAAGCGTCCACACATGGTTACCTCCAGTAGTCAGACTGAAGGTATAGAAGACAGAAAATTGAGCATTTCTTGGGGATAAAAATACTCCCGGATAGGTAGTTATTGATCTGGGGTCTTCCCTATTTCACCCCATTAACTCCCCGTACGACAAACAGGCACAAAAACCAGCTATAAGAGGCTGGTTTATCATGGGTTTTTGGTCGGCACGAGAGGATTTGAACCTCCGCCCCCCGACCCCCGACCCCCATAATGGGGATTTAGCTAGGTAATAAAGATAGCCACCATTTGTTTAAGATAGAATGAACCATATAATTGAATGTATTCAAGTTTATGGGGACATCATCAGCTAACCATGTTCCACCTAAGGTTGAGCAAGGGCTTGCACGTTCTGCGTATCCATCCCAGGCTTCAGGATGAGAGCACATGGGTTCAGGGAATGGCTGTCCTCCATGTAACGCCTTCGAGCGGTAATCATAAATTTTTTTAAAAATAACCGACAATGATTCGATGTCCCAATCAATTTTGCCTGTTTTTGGTCGTATTTCCGGTTCATCTGGCAGGAAATGTGTGCAAAAATCTATAAATTTCTTTGTAGCACCAAATGAGGTGGAAAATTCTTTAGCAATAATAGGAATTAAATGCCTAAGTTCATTGGTATCCAATTGTTCATATAAATCAGGTTTAGCTTGCTTAAATCGTTCCTCCCTTGATGATTTTGATTTTGCCCATTGATCAGCAGCGCATTCTAGAGCAGATACAAGTAGCAGCCAGCCCATGTTTGGCGATGACTCGCAAATCCATAAAGCATTCTGATAACTCCTAGCTGATTTTATTAGATAGTTAAAGTTTTTCTCAATGATTAAATGTGATTTATTAAGATTCTTAAGAATGCCAATATCTATTTGTTTTGAAGCGCTTGGAACGATTGGAATGCTATTTTTAAATGATAAGGATGGTGGCAGAGAATGATCAGCTTGAGGGTACCCAAATTCACCAGTGGAGTAATCAATATGACGAGTAAAGGAGCTGGCATGAAATCTAACACCGAGTAATAAACTTGAAAGAGCTGCTATTTCATCGTTATACCATCCGCCATGAAAGTCTTTTGTGTAACTCTTGGTGCCTGCAAAAATCATTTCATTAATATCGCTGTGCCATCTGACACGAACAGTGATCGACGGCTCAACCGATGGATGTCTTGACTGTCGTGGAAGCATATTCAGGAAACAGTATACTGAATTGTCATTTACATCATTCGTAAATCGACTGTCAGAATATAAATAAAACTCTGTAATAGATCTCAGTTCTCTACCTTCGCTTTCGAGTTTTAAATTTTTATAAGACAATAAACTTGCATACATACGATCATTCTTTATTTTCATGGTATTAAGATCTTTGGGTTATTGTATGGCAGTAGAGACTGTAAATTATTATATTTTTTTCTGCAATGATTGGAATCAATTTCTCTCACCTACCTTCCCCAAAACGAGGCGTATAACTATGATAATCAATTAGTTACTGCGTGTGAGTGATGGAGGGTGGTGGATAATTAAAATCACAAATAACGTATAATTATCATGCGGTTACTTTTTCATTGGTAATGTAATGCTGCGCCACATGCAGTGGTTCGAAGCCGCAGACTTAATCGTTAAAGGCACCGAAGGCGCAATCGCCGCCAAGACCGTGACCTATGACTTTGAACGTCTGATGGAAGGCGCTAAGCTGCTGAAATGTTCAGAGTTTGGCGACGCAATTATCGCCAACATGTAATCCAGATTTTGGGTTAAACAAAACGGGAGCCGATGGGTTCCCGTTTTTTTTACTCTGCGGACTACGTCCGGGTTGGATCGCGTCGCCTACGCAGGGTTAAAAGGAAGGGTATAGCGGTCTTTCATCCAATTTTAAACAGCGGTAAAGCTTCTCTTCGCCGCTGTAGAGATAGCTAAATGCATCTGTTGACACCGAGTGGAAGAGAATATCCCCGTTGGCAAAGGGGATCAGTTCCATATCGCCTGAGCGCTTGTGCCCTGCGCCGGTCTCAAAATTATTCTGCCATTTTTCCTGGGTATGATCGTAAACATGCAAAATAACTTCCACGAGGCCTCTCTGCGGGCAATTGAGCCTTAAAAAGGTTGAAGAGTAATTAAGCGCAAAAGTCTGCAAGGGGATAAAAAGTAGGTAGAACAGCGTAAACCTTAAAAACATGAAAACGACATAGCCTTGTTCAAATCAGGCGATGAATTTTACTCAATGACGGAGTTATGACTTTGCCCTGGATCAAGCGGCTTACTTTTCAAGAGGATAGAAAATCCGGCGCGCCAAAGTTTGCTACGCTGTCCTGATGATTGCACTGGGCAAAAGGAGCGCACGGCTCCTTTTACATAACGGTGCGAATATCGACTCAATCCGCCTTCAACATCCCAAAGCTCACAATTCTTGACCGGCCCAACTCTTTTGCCCGGTAGAGCGCAGCGTCTGCCGCGCGCAGCAGGCTGTCGCTATGCGTATGCTGCGGGTAGCTGGCGATGCCGATGGAGACGTTGATCTGACCAATCTCAGCAAGGCCATAGCGTAAAGTCAGACGCTGAACGCTGTGATAGATCTCGGTCGCGCAGGCCATTGCCGCCTCTTCATGGGTTCCGCCCAGCAGCACCAGGAACTCTTCGCCTCCGTAGCGGAAGGCCATCCCGATATCACGCACCGCACGCTGTATAATTGCGGCGACGTTTTTAATGACCAGATCGCCCGCTTCGTGGCCGTAATTATCGTTAATTGCCTTGAAGTGATCGATATCGATCATCAGGCAGCTCAGCGGCGTACCGTTGCGAACCGCCAGATTCATTTGAGTATGCAGAGCATCATCCAGATGGTGACGGTTGCGCAGGCCGGTTAATGAATCGAACAGCGCCTTTTCCAGCAGCGCGTTGCGTAAACGTTGATTCGCCAGCGCCAGACCCAGCGCTTCGGCCATCAGTTCAAGATAGGCGCGGGAAGGCGCGGTTGCGGCGGTGACGTTGCTGAAGGAGAGCAGGCCAATCGCTTCTCCTTGCGCAATCAGCGGCACGCATAGCGACTGATTGGCCTGTGGTTCCGTCAGGTGGTAACAGGCGATATCCGGCTCGCCGTTAACCGGAGGATGACTCAGTCCGCGCCGAACGGCCCAGCAATTATCGGGATGAAAGACATCCGTTTCCTGCGGCGGAGAAAGCCACTGCGCAACGCAGCGCATCTGCCAGGGATCGGTGTCGAGGATATAGAGTCGGCCGGGGATCTGCGGGGCGATGCTGGGGGCAAAGCGCTCGGCCACCTTGATCACATCCTCGAATGATTCGCAGCCCTGCAGACGCTGGGTCATCCGCGCCAGCAGCTCGCGGACGGCCCAGTCGGCATCGCGCTCTTGTTCCAGCCGCTGCCGCGCCAGCCCGTTCTCGCGAAAGATACGAATCGCCTGGGCCATATCGCCAATTTCATCTATCTGGGTGAACTGCGGCGTCTCGACCGCATAATCCTGCGATGCCAGCCGCTGTACCACATCGCTCAGACGGACGACGGGATAGAGCACCCGCCGCTTAAGGATAAATCCCAGCACAAACAGAAACATCAGGGCGGTGAGGCCAACCATGACTTCAGAGAGCGTACGCCAGATACGTGATTTCTCCGTGGCCTGAGCGATGATTTTATTCACCCGGCCTTCGAGCAGCAGGCGAAAGTGGTCAAGCTGAGTTTGTACCCGCTCAAGCTCCTGTTCGTAGGCCGCGCCGTAAAGCAGGCTTACCGCCGCTTTTTCTTCCCCCCGGGCAACCTGCGCCAGCGCCGCCTGCTGCTCATCCTGGAGTTCATCGGCAATCTGTAAACCCTCCCGCAGCAGCGCCAGTTCTTCAGCGGTTGCGCCATTATCTTTGAGTTTAACCAGCCGGTGTTCAATGGCGGCAATGGTCTGCGCCTGCTGCCGGTATTCGCGTA
This sequence comes from Klebsiella sp. CN_Kp066, assembly GCF_040065135.1. Classification (NCBI taxonomy): domain Bacteria; kingdom Pseudomonadati; phylum Pseudomonadota; class Gammaproteobacteria; order Enterobacterales; family Enterobacteriaceae; genus Klebsiella; species Klebsiella sp. CN_Kp066. The sequence continues at coordinate 26,369 of NZ_JBEAIU010000040.1, forward strand.
GCACATCCTGATTTTTTTGGATGATATAGAGCCGCGCCAGATCGGAAAGCTCCCAGGCGCCGCTTTCGACTTCTTCACTCAACTGGTCGAACACCTGACGTTGTTCGACGGCGCGGCGTTCAGCATTATCCGCACTTGAGGCCATCAGCATTGCCATGCCTGAGGCGAGGGTCAGGGCGACGGTGATCCCGTAGGCCCAATTGGTCATGGTGGCGATTCTCACCGGATATATCCTTGCGTGCAGATGAATTAATTATATTTTTTGTCGCTGCGCTCCGGCTTCACCAGCAGAGAGCCGGCAAATTAAGAGGGCAGCGTGTGAGTAATAATAGCGTGCAGCGCTTCGGCATGCTGATGTAAAACGCGGTAAACGTCTTTATCCAGCGCGCCGTTTGTCACATCACACTCAATCAGCCGTAACGCTTGCTGACGGCTCATTCCGGGGCGATAAGGGCGGTCTTCGGTAAGAGCGGTGAAAATATCCGCGATGGCGATGATGCGATCTGCCAGCTGCAGGTAATCGCCACTCAGATGCAGAGGATAACCGCTGCCATCCAGTTTTTCATGATGGTTGGCCGCCCAGTTCACGATATCGCCGAGTTCGCTAAATGCGCTAAGAATTTCGCCGGTCATATAGCTGTGTTCCCGAACCTGCAGCAGCTCTTCGTCATTGAGCTCGCCCTGTTTCTCGAGGATGGCCAGCGGTATGTAGACTTTACCGATATCGTGCAAATAGCCGGCAATTTCAATCTTCCGGCACTCCAGCTCCGGCTGATTCATCCAGGCGGCAAGGGCGCGCGAAATTTGTCCAACCTTCAGACTATGGCTGGCGGTAAAGCTACTGTAGGTATCGACAATGTTGGCGATTAACAGACAGATATCTTTCAGGCCATCAATACCCATATAGACATCGTTAATTGGGCCGATAATTTCCAGCATTCGCTGAATATGTCCAGGATTAAGATGCAGCCAGAAATGCTCTTTTTGTGCGAGCTGGCACAAGGTTTGACACAGCGACGGGTCGATCGCCTGATAGAGCGTACGAAATTGCGTAATAATAATATCGGTTTGATAAGCCGAACCGCCTTTATCACCGGCCAGCAGGCGCTCAAAAACATCGGCAAAATAGACGATATGCTGTTCGAGGCTGCCCCTGTGGTGTGGGCTAAAATGATGATCGCGAATAATCGGCAGGATTGGGGCCAGGGTGGTTAATCCGGCCAGCATTTCTGCTCCCCGATGCTGATGGGGGTCATTGAGATTATCGATAGCGTTCAGCGAGGAGAAAGCCCTTTTGTCACCCAGAACGCCAATATCGTGCAGCAGCGCGGCGCAAAAGACCGTTTGCTGCTGCGGGCGCGAAAGCCCTGATGCCTGCGCCAGCTCCAGTGCGATCAGCGCCGTTCGCTGCATATGCAGCTGCAGTTCAGGATTAATGATTTGTATGACGCGGGTTGTTAGCATCAATGCTGATTTTAAGGCGATAGGCATCGTTTTTCTCTCTCGGGTTACCCGCGTCGTTATGGCTTATTTGGTTACTCGCGATGCCATCAAGACAGAACAGATTGCATGAGTTGTTTCTGATTTTGCATTTTATGATGCCCGTTTTTAGCGCATCTGTGCACCAATGTCGCGCTCCTGGCGAAATAAAAATCCTTTTTTGTCCGATAGTTAACCACTTTTGCCCGGCAAAATACATTAAATCCTGGCAAGCCCTTTGCATTATCACCGGGCGAATTTGATTAAAATCTATTTGGGGATAGGTAATTATGAATTTTAGAGCATTACTGACCATTGCGTTACTGTCGATAAGTGCTTTCGCGTTCAGCGACACGCGTCTGCCGCATATTGTGATCCTGGCAACCGGAGGAACCATTGCCGGTTCGGCGGCCAGCAACACCCAGACAACCGGGTATAAAGCCGGTGCGATTGGCGTACAGACGCTGATTAACGCCGTACCTGAAATGAGTAAAGTCGCCCGCGTTGACGGTGAGCAGGTTGCCAATATCGGTAGCGAAAATATGACCAGCGATATTATTCTCAAGCTGGCCAAACGCGTCAATGAACTGCTGGCCCGCGAGGATGTCGACGGCGTAGTCATTACCCACGGTACCGATACCCTCGACGAGACGCCTTATTTCCTCAACCTGACGGTAAAAAGCAATAAGCCGGTGGTCTTCACGGCGGCAATGCGCCCGGCAACGGCCATCAGCGCCGACGGCCCGATGAATCTGCTGGAAGCGGTGACCGTGGCGGCTGACCCGGAAGCGAAAGGTCGTGGGGTGATGGTGGTCCTTAACGATCGCATCGGGGCAGCGCGTTTTGTCACTAAAACCAACGCCACGACGCTGGATACCTTCCGGGCGCCGGAAGAGGGCTACCTCGGCGTGATCGTCAGCGGTAAGCCGCAGTTCGAAACCCGCGTGGACAAAATTCACACCGTGCGTTCGGTTTTCGACGTCCGTAACCTGAATGCGCTGCCGAAAGTGGTCATTATTTATGGCTACCAGGATGACCCTGAATATATGTATGACGCGGCGATCGCTCACCATGCTGACGGGATTATTTACGCAGGTACCGGCGCGGGGTCGGTCTCCGTACGCAGTGCGGCAGGAATTGAAAAAGCGGAAAAAGCCGGCATCGTGGTGGTTCGCGCCTCGCGTACCGGCAGCGGCGTGGTGCCGGTAGATGGCGGCCAGCCGGGACTGGTGGCCGATTCTCTCAATCCGGCAAAAGCGCGCATTTTGCTGATGACCGCGCTGACGCAAACGAAAAATCCGCAGGTGATTCAGCAATATTTCCACACTTACTGATTAACGTCGGGTAGGGCGCAGTACGCCTTACCCGGGTTATTTCACCACGCACATTGGGCGCTGGGACACCGGCTCCGGGTGAATCTCCGCTTCCAGGTGAAAAATCTCCCGCAGCATCTCCGGCGTCAGTACCGTTTCCGCCAGGCCCTGAGCCTGCACCTGTCCCCCTTCAAGCACCACCAGATGGTCGCAGTAGCGGCTGGCCTGATTCAGATCGTGCAGTACGGTGAACACGGTTTTGCCCATCGTCTGTAGCTCGCGCATCAGCTTCATCAGCTCCACCTGATAATTAATATCCAGCCAGGTTGTTGGTTCATCAAGTAGCACCAGCGGGTTATCCTGTGCCAGCAGCGGCCATCACCAGATAAAAAAAGCGTGCCGGAACGGTTTCATGGCGTGATATCTACCGCCCGGTGATGGACGATTTTAACCATGTCGCTGGCAATACGCTCGGCGGCGTAGATTCCGGCATGGCGACCGCTATCGGCGACGATCGGATCGGGATGCAGCGCGCGGATGGCCTCGAGCGAGGGCTGGGCACGGGTGCCCACCGACTGCCAGGGCTTCAGACGTGCGCGTACGTCCGCCAGAATACGCGACGGATCGTTGTCATCGGCCATGCCTGTTGGGCTAACGTCGACCGCCGCCAGCGCGTCAACAAAGGAGAGTTCAAGCACCACGATGCGCTGCGGCGTTTTATCAAGCGTAAAGCGACCGCGCTCATCCTGTACGGTGGCGGCAAACAGCGGGCTAAAATGCACTGACGAACAAGGCTAAACATGATTTTCCTCCAGCTTGCCGGACAGGGCGCGAATAGCGCTGTCCGGCAACGCTCGATCAATCAGAACTTCATTGATCCTTGCAGGTACAGCGTGCGCGGCTGACCGACGTAAAGCCCTTTGTTGTTATCGTCGTATGAGCGGGTGTAATACGCATGGTCGAAGATGTTTTTCACCCCCAGCGCGAGGTTGAGATTGGCCATTTGTGGGCCAAAGTCATAGGCCACGCGGGCGCCCCACAGCATATAGCCGGGAATACGACCGGTGCTGCCATCGGCGCTTTCGGCAACGGTATTGGCGTTATCGGCAAACTGGCTGGACTGGAAGTCGCCGTTAAGGTTAAACGTCCAGCTGCCGGGGCTGTAATCGACGCCAAGGGTGCCTTTGTGCTTCGGCGAGAAAGGAACCTGGTTACCGTAGGTGTCGCCTTTCTCGCGGATTTCAGCATTAACGTACGCATAGCTGGCGTAGACCGAGAGATTATCAAGCGCGGGTGAGAGTTCGCCGAGGGCGTAACGGGTTTGCGCTTCCAGGCCGCTATGACGCGTTTTACCGCGGGCGGTAACCGTGTCATTGGTCTGGTTGGAATCGTACTGATTGTTGAAGTTAATCAGGAACAGCCCCATTTCGGCGGTCAGCGCGCCGTCGTCGTAGCGGGTGCCGACTTCCCAGGTACGCGCTTTTTCTGGTTCCACATTGCCGCTTTGTACAGCTTTGCCAATCTGGCTGTACTGTACGGTGCCGAATGAGCCTTCTGTGTTGGCATAAAGATTCCAGCTGTCGGTGAGGTGATAAAGAACATTCAGCGCCGGGAGCGGAGCGTTATAGCTGACCCGTTCGCGGGTGCCCAGCAGATTATTGTCCTGATAAGACTCAATGTGCTCAAAGCGCATTCCTGGCGTAATCGTCCAGTTGCCAATATCCACGCGATCGTCGATATACCAGGCGTGGGCTTCGGTACCGGAACGGGTATCGCGATCGTAGGGGCTGGCGGTGCTGGGCAGCTCGCCGCTGGTGGTTGCGGTGTAGTAACGCATCTCGTGGGTCGATTCGTTGACGTAGCGATAGCCGACGCCGACCTCGTGGGCGGATGGGCCGATCATAAAGCTTTGGCTGTAGCGCGGTTCGATGCCGCGGACCCAATATTCGCGCGGGGAGAGGGTAATGCGCTTACCCTGTTCCAGATAGCCGCTGCGCAGGGTATGGGTATAGAACCCCTGAATATTAAATTTATGCTGCGCATCCGGCTGGTACTGGTAGCCGAGGCTGGCGAGCTGGCGGCGCCCCCAAAAACGGTCATAAGGACGCGTGGACTGCCAGCGGTCGGCGTTGTAGTCGGCGCGGGAGAGGCCGCCGGGCATATCGGCTTCTCCGTCATAGTATTGCAGCAGGCTGTTAAAGGTATGGACTTCGTTAGGCGCGTATTTGCTTTTCAGCATCACATCATCAATCCGCGTGGCGCTGTGTTCGCGCCAGTCGCTGCCCCGGGTGCCTGAGTAAAGCAGGGCGGAGCCGAAACCGTTGTCCGCCGTGCCGCCGATCGCGAGGTTATGCGTCTCTTTCGGGTTGTTTTGTGAAGAGGTGGGGCTGAGCTGCCCTTCCATGCCGCCCTGAATGCCCAAATCCTCGGGGATTGCGCGGGTGACGAAGTTCACCACGCCGCCGACGCTCTGCGGCCCGTAGCGCACCGCGCCGCCGCCGCGCACGACATCGATGGCGTCCATATTGCCGACCGAGACCGGCGCCAGCGAAAGCTGCGGCTGGCCGTAGGGGGCAAAGGGAACCGGGATACCGTCCATCAGCACCGTGGAACGGCTGGCAAGCCGCGGGTTGAGGCCACGAATACCGAAGTTCATTGCCAGATCGTGACTGCCGGTACCGGTATTTTCCGGCGCGTTGACGCCGGGGATCCGGTTCAGCACTTCGCGTATCGTGGCGGCTCCGGTTTTGGCGAAATCCTCCCGACGGATAACGTCGCGGGCGCCGGCGTGTTCAAAGACATCATTCTCGCGCGCGTCGCCAAGCCAGTCCCCGACGACGGTGAGGGTGGAGTCTGAACTGTCAGGAGCGGGCTCCAGGGTCCAGGCATTCTTGCCCAGCGGCTTTAGCCGTAATCCGCTGCCGTTCAGCAGCCTGCGTAACCCCTCTTCGGTTTCGAAGCTGCCGTGCAGGCCCGGGCTATGCTTGCCGCGCGTCAGGCTGGCGTCGGCGGAAAGCGTGATACCGCTGCGGGCGGCATATTGGTTCAGGGCGTTGTCTAATCCCCCGGCGGCGATGTCATACTGCACGGCGGCGTATATCGGCGCGGCAGCCAGCCCTGCTAGCGGCAGCAGCGTTAAACGGATTGCTATTACCAGAGGCATCGGTGTGCGTAAAACGCGTAAAGGCGTCATCTCTTCTCCACGAACGTTTATGGTTATATTCATCTAATAAGTCGAACGAGCCGGGAAAAGGGACAATAGATAATGAGAATTTTTTCGATTTTTCTTCTCAGGCTGGAACGAGCGTCACCCAGTAGCGAGTGACAAACCGTAATGAAATCGGCAGCGTTTGCGCAATAACCTTCAGAATGGCGTCAGGATCCTCCAGCGGAAAGGTGCCGCTCAGGCGTAATTCGGCCACCGCGGGATCGCAGCGCAACACCCCGGAGCGATAGCGGGCGAGGGTTTCGACCACCTCGCTTAGCGGGGCGTCGCGGAAGGTCAGCACGCCTCTGATCCAGCTATCCTCGCCGTCGTTGAACTTAACCAGGGCGAAGAAGCGATTGCGGGTAAACCACAGGCTTTCCCCGGCGTTGACGATTTGGACGCTGCCGGATGGTAAAACCACCTCCACGGCATGCTGCTGTACCGCCAGCCGGGTGCCGCCGGCAAACTGACGGACGGTGAATTCGGTACCGAGCGCGGTGAGCGTGCCTTCCCGCGTTTGCACGCGGAAAGGACGCTGCAGGCTGTCGTGAGCGGTCCTGATGGCGATTTCGCCGTAGCGTAAATGAACCATGCGCTGTCGTCTGTCAAAACGGACGTCGGCGGCACTTTCGCTATTCAGCGTTAGGAGCGAACCGTCGGCAAGCTGCTGCTGGCGAGGTATTTCTTTCGCCGTACGATAGTCGGCGCCCAGGCCCTCCGCCAGTTCGGAATCCCAGAGCCGCCAGCTGCCTCCGATGACCAGCAAAAGCATCAGACCCTTCAGTACGTGGCGACGCGCCAGTCGGCTATCGTTAAGGGCACGGCTGGCCAGGCCGCCCGGCAGTTGCCCCATCTGCTGTCGCAGGTTTTCTACCTGCTGCCAGGCCCACTGATTTTCTTTGTTTTGCTCATACCACTGCTGCCAGCGGGCCTCCTGCTGCGGACTCACGCATCCATCGCTGAGCACCGCGTACCAGTGCGAGGCGGAGCGCAGCGCCTGACGACGAGATTCGCTCAGCGTCGGTTTCACAGGCCATTCTCCAGTCGAAACAGTAGACAGTGCTCGGTGGCTTTCGCGATATATTTCTTAACCGAGCTTACGGAAACCGCCAGGCGGCTGGCGATTTCGGCATAGGTCAGCCCTTCAAGCTGCGAGAGCAAAAACGCTTCCCGGACTTTTGCGTTAAGCCCGTCCAACATGGCATCAATCTGCTGTAACAGTTCGAGCTGGCTCTGCCGTAGCTCCGGTGAGGGAGAGAGCTCTGGGGGAAGCTGCGAAAGCATGTCTAACCATGCACGCTCCAGGGCGTTACGGCGGAACAGGTCGATCATCACCCGTTTAGCAATCGTGCAGAGAAAGGATTTTGGATCGCGAATCGTCAGCAGCGACTCGTTGGCCATAATTCGGACAAAGGTATCCTGCGCTACGTCGTCGGCGTCATAAGCGGATTGCAGCTTACAGGTAAGCCATTTTTTCAGCCAACCATGATGATCGCTATAGAGCGAGGCAAGCGTTAGCGGAGAGGCGATGGCGGAAGAAGAGGGCATAGCCAGGTTCAGGAGAGTTGATCAATACGGCACATGCTAATATGAGAATGGTTATCATTTCAATAAGTCGCGCCAGCAATACAGGCCATACAGAACTTTAGTAACGATAAGTAATTGTTAAACATTGAATATATTTTATTCCTCATTGCACCTTTTCTTTAACCTCGTCCTTAATGCAAATAAAATTCATTATCATTATTCCCTCTCTCACTTTAATGTTGTATTTATAATGCATCTTATGAGGTAAGGAGAGTCAGATGAACGCTAGCGAAAAAGCCGGACATACTTTTTTGGCAAGTTTGGGGAAAACCCGCTTACGTCCCGGCGGCATTGAGGCCACTGAGTGGCTATTTAAGCAGGCAGGGTTTAGCGCCGACAATAAAGTCCTGGAGGTGGCCTGTAATATGGGGACAACCTCTATTGAGCTGGCGCAGCGTTTTCACTGTACCGTTTACGCCATCGATATGGATAAAGGCGCGCTGGCGAAAGCCCGGCAAAATATCGTTCGCGAAGGTGTGGATCATCGGGTGATAGTGATGGAGGCGAATGCGGGTCGGCTGCCATTTGCCGACGAGACGTTTGATGTGGTGATAAATGAAGCGATGCTCACCATGTATGCGGATAAAGCCAAAGAAAAACTGGTGGCAGAATATTTTCGCGTTCTCAAGCCCGGTGGCCGTTTGCTGACGCACGATATCATGTATACGCATGATACGCTGGGAGAGGACGCCCGGCGACAGCTGCAGGGGGTCGTGAAATCCAACGTCAGCCCGCTGAGCGCTGCCGCCTGGCGGACCCTTTTCCAACGGAGCGGCTTTGATGCCGTAAGCATTCATCATGGACCGATGTCGCTGATGTCGCCGCGAGGGTTAATGAAAGATGAAGGTTTTATACAGGCGCTAAAAATTGTCTGCAATGGCTTGCTAAAGCGCGAGAATCGTCCGAGATTTTTATCAATGCTGCGCTTTTTTCAACGTCATAAAAAGCATTTAAACTTTATTGCCTGCTGCTCGGTTAAAGCAATTTAGGTAAAAAGTCCGAAATAAGGGTGACGAAATGGGTAATTGTCGATAATTATTAATTATTGTCAGGAAAGTAAAATAAGGTGATTCTTATTTCAACTTTGGCTTCGGGAAGCTTTCTTATATTCTTCTGTTAAATCAAAAAGCGTTAAGAGAGATGAATGGGTAGCGCAAGCGCTGACGTGGTTAAAGGGATAACGGAAAACCAAAATTATCCCGGTACCATTGCTGCGCAGCCCTGTCCTGACGCGGCCTCCGCCGTTGCCTGCAGGGAGCGCAGCGTTCTCCTGCTTTGAGAACAGCTTGCCTTATGATGAATGATTAGCGTGTTAATCATTCTTGTGGTGGATATTTGTAATGATTTATTCATTTTTTGTTTTACATTTTGTTACAGGTGTGCGGGTAATGTGTTTTTTTCTGTTGGCGTAGTTTTTTACTTGCCGCAGTGAATTTAACAGGATTATTATTGTCTGAACTGCTACACGTACCGCCTAATGACAGATGAAGGGACTCGTTTTTTCCTTAAGCGTTACCTCATGTTCTAATGTTTACAGGAAAAAACATGTCTTACGCTTTTAATAAAAGTCTTCTTCATCCTCGTAATTGGGGTACCTGGTTTGGCCTGGGCGTACTCTGGCTGATTGTCCAGCTTCCTTATCCCGTTTTGCATCTTATCGGCACCAGCGCGGGACGCGCCTCCCGGCGCTTCCTTAAACGTCGTGAGCATATCGCCAGACGTAATCTCGAACTCTGCTTCCCCACAATGTCGCCAGCGGCGCGCGAAAAGCTGATCGAGCAAAATTTCATGTCTCTGGGAATGGGGCTGATTGAAACCGGTATGGCATGGTTCTGGAGCGATGAGCGAGTGAAAAAATGGTTTGACGTCGAGGGGATGGTCAACCTCAACAATGCGCTGAGCGAAGGGAAAGGCGTGATGGTTGTCGGCGTCCACTTTATGTCTCTTGAACTGGGTGGCCGCACGATGGGGCTGTGTCGCCCCATGATGGCAACCTACCGTCCGCATAACAGTCCGTTGATGGAGTGGGTGCAGACGCGCGGTCGCCTGCGCTCGAACAAGGCGATGATCGACCGCCGAAATTTATCCGGACTCGTGCATGCATTAAAGTCGGGCGAAGCGGTGTGGTTCGCGCCGGATCAGGACTACGGCCCGAAGGGGAGCGTATTTGCCCCGTTCTTCTCGGTCCAGCAAGCGGCGACGACCAACGGCACCTACGTGCTTTCTCGTTTGTCAGGCGCAAAAATGCTGACGATCAGCATGGTGCGTAAAGCGGACCGCAAAGGTTATAGCCTGCATATCAGCGATGTGATGCGCGACTATCCTGGAGAAGATAAACAGGATGCGGCGAGCTATATCAACAAGATTATCGAGAAAGAGATCCTGCGCGCCCCTGAACAATATCTGTGGGTTCATCGCCGTTTTAAAACCCGTCCGCTGGGCGAAACTTCGCTCTATTAAGCCCTCCGCACTCTCGGCGCTTTCAAAATGGTCCCGGTTGCGTTAACGTGCGCGGGATCATATTTTTGTTGTAAGCGAAGGAGTGCGTTGTGTTCGCTGAGTTTGGTGTACTGAATTACCTGACCTATCTGGTTGGGGCTATCTTTATCATTCTGGTGCCCGGTCCCAATACCTTTTTTGTCCTCAAGACGGGCGTCGCTCACGGCGTGAAAAAAGGCTATCTCGCGGCAGCGGGCGTGTTTATCGGTGATGCCATTCTGATGTTTCTGGCGTTTGCCGGGGTCGCGACCCTCATCAAGACCACGCCGGTATTATTCAATATCGTCCGCTACCTGGGGGCGATTTATCTACTGTGGATGGGCGGGAAGATGCTCTACGCGGTGTTGACGCAGCGCGATGGGCATTCGTCTTCTGATTCCGAGCCGGGGAGCGCGATTCTTAAGCGTTCGCTGACCCTCAGCCTGACGAATCCGAAAGCGATTCTTTTTTATGTCTCATTCTTCGTGCAGTTTATTGACGTCAATGCCAGAACGCCCGGGCTGGCGTTCTTTATTCTGGCGCTGACCCTGGAGATAATTAGCTTTATTTACATGAGCTTCCTTATCGTCTCCGGCTCTTTCGTCACGCGCTACGTAAAAACGAAAAAGAAACTGGCGAAAATCGGTAATAGCCTGATTGGCCTCGTGTTTGTCGGTTTTGCCGCTCGTCTGGCAACGCTACAGTCGTAATCGTTGGGGCCGGTATATGCCACCGGCCCGCCGCTGACTCTCTGTGCTTTGTAACAAATTCCCTTCAATTTTGATTGCATTGGTGTTACATATACAGCCGATTATCGCTCAGAAAAAAGGGAACCCGGATGATTCTGCAGAAACTCACCAGCAATAAAAACAGCAAGAAGTTCTTTATGTCGATAGCGGCGATATTTGCCATCGCGCTTATCGTGGTAGGGCGTGCAACCTTTGGCGGCGTGGTGAGCGAGTACAATATGCCGTACTCAGAGTGGACGACTTCAATGTTTTTCCTGCAAGGGGCGATGGTGACGGTTTATAGCATCGTGTTTACGCTGCTGTTCTCCATTCCGCTGGGATTCCTTTTTTTGGGCTCCGACCGCCGGGACTAATCGTATGCGACAAGGCGAACCGAAGTTCGCCTTGTGATGTTTTGCGCTTTATCGCCAGCCTCTGTCGTCGTGATGATGATGACGGTGCCCGTGGTGATAGCCTCTGTCGACGATACATCCCGATAATAGCGTGCAAAGCGCGAGCACTAACGGCAACACGATCGATTTTTTCATTTCTCACTTCTCCAGTTAAATCTGTCCGCGAACGGCGACAAGCGCAAACGGCTGATGAAGTGAGTCTATTCTTTTAAGTTATTGAGTAGATAAGAAAATTCCGCAATGTTTGCCAGTCTGAAGGGCGAATATTCCTGGTTTTACCACCAGCCCAGCTGCGTACCCGCCACGGCCACAATTGCGACAATAAGCATAATAATGGTGCTTTTCTTCATTACGCCCCGCCCGGTGCCGCATAGCCGCCGACAAAAAACCAGCCCAGAAAAACAACGGCGACGATAAAAATAGCCACCGGAAATAGAATACCCAGTCTCATTATTGAGCCCCTGTAGGTGCGAATCGTGCTTAATATGATACGGGATTTCACCGTATATTAGTCAATATGAAAAAATGTTCCCTGGCGACGTGACTTTTTATCCTGATACATCGCGTCGTCGGCGCTTCGTAGCGCTTGCTCAACGTCCATTGCCTGTGGGTCGGCTTCAATCACGCCAAAGCTGGCGCCGGGATAGTTAATTCGGTGCGCGCCAAGGAAATAGATCCCCGTTAGCTCTTTACGTAAAGCGGCAATATACTCCTGTTGTTCCTCCGCTTCGGAACATAGGCCAACCAGCAAAAATTCATCGCCGCCCAGGCGGCCAACAATATCGCCGCGGCGGGCGCGGGCCAACAGGCGTTCTCCAACCTGAATCAGAAAGCTGTCACCGCAGGGGTGACCGAATCGGTCGTTGATTGCCTTGAAATCATCGAGATCGATAAAAATGAGCAGTACGCTGCGCTGGCGTTCTCTGGCCTGCGCAAACTGTGCGGCAAGATGCTTGAACAACGAGCGGCGATTCGGCAAACCGGTGAGCTCATCGGTGTACGAGTGCATCTCCAGCGCGACGTTTGCTGCCCGAAGCTGCTGCACCAGGGTCTCTTTCTCAACATAGTGCGAAATGAGGTTGGCAAACAGATTCATCACCTGCTCACCCTCAATGTTATAGGGCTGTCTTTCCCGGCTGGTGGCGCAGAGCGTGCCGAATAATGAGCCATCGGTCAGGCGCACGGGGATGCTGAAAAAGGTTGCGATACCCAAATCCTGGGCGGCGATACACGAACGCCAGCGCTCGGCGACATCGTTGCTGAATATGCAGCGGTCGTCCAGCGCACGTTTACACAGGGAGTCATTCCAGGGAACGGAGAAACCTTCAGGGATCTGCATTTCGCTGCTATTGTGCGCGTACATAATCTGCTGGCGCTGCGCCTCGAAGTCGATACGAGTCAGGTAGGTAGATTCCATTCGGGTAACAAGCTCCAGCATCTCAAGCAGCTGTCGCACCAATGTTTCCAGGGTGTGTTCATTGGCGAGCGTTTGCGAAACGCGAGCGAGGAGAAAATCGGACATGAGGAATACGGCTCCCGAACGCTAATCGTAACTACCGGCAAGCTATGCGAAACGACAATTAGCGCAGAATTAACAGAGATACACAAAATTTAACACATCTGTCGGGAGAATACCTGCATCGAGGGTGGGAAAAAAGCCCCGTCGGGGGCGACGGGGAAAAACTCATTGATTATGGAATGATCTGTTCTCTGGTCAGTTCGAGAACAGGGCTACTCTACGATGCAAAAGTGCAGCTAAAATGGAGAAAAGGTGGAGATTCAGGGCGAAAGTCCGTTTTGATCAATTAAGGAGTAGAAATGAAGTGGATGATAGCTATGTTGCCTCTGGCGATGGCCGGATGTGCGCAGACTCAGCCGACGCAGCCTGCACATCCGGTGGGGATGGCTAACCCGGCTTCGGTTTACTGTCAGCAGCTCGGCGGCACGCAGGTTCCCATCCAAAGCCCGCAGGGCGTACGCACTGAATGTAAGCTGCCCAGCGGGGAAACGTTAGATGAATGGGCGCTCTGGCGGCGCGATCACCCGAATAAGCCGTAGCGTTTATTGTAGCGATTTTAGCCAGTCAGCCAGCACCTGCGCATGGTTTTGCCGGGTGTTTTTCGCCGCATAGAGTAACGTCAGCGGCTGTTGACTGGCCAGGGCCGCCAGGCGTTTGCCTTCCTCCCGTTGAGCCTCAAGCTCCTGGCGATAGAGTTGGCTAAAGTGGGCGAAATCGATGGTCTCGCTGTGAAAAGCCTTGCGTAAATCTGCTGATGGCGTCAGCGTTTTACACCACTCATCGTAGTTCAGCGTTTCTTTTTTTATCCCGCGCGGCCACAGACGGTCTACCAGTATCCGGTAGCCGTCGCTCGTTTCCTGCGGGTCATAAACGCGTTTACACTGAATCATCATTGCCCTCCCTTTGTTCCATCCACGCCAGCAGCTGCGGGAGCTGCTGCTCAGAAAATACCTTAATGCCGTGCTCACGAAGCAGGGCGGCGGCAACACCAGCACCGGGTTTGCGCTGGCCTTTAAAGGTACCATCATAGATAAACTGGCTGCCGCAGGTGGGGCTACCATCGGTAAGCAGAGCCGCAGCGCACCCTTCTTCTTGCGCCGCTTTTAGCGCCAGCCAGGCGGCCAACTGGTATTGCGCAGTGACATCCTTGCCGTCGCTTTCAACAATTTGCCCGCGATTTTGCATCACCTCTGCGCCCTGGACGTTGAGGATCTCAGCCGGTAGTCGCGGTACAGGCAATCCGGCCGCCAGCTCCGGGCAGTGGGTGACCAACCGTCCCTCACGCTGCCAGCGAGTCAATGCGTCAGTCAAGCGGGCCTTGTGGCTGCCGTTATAGCGAACCTGAAAGCCCATCAGGCAGGCGCTAACCAGAATTTTGCTCTTCATCGTGTATCCATAGCCATTCTTCTGTCCTATACCATACCGCCAGTCGGCGCAAAATGCCCGTCTTCAGGCGCAGAGAAAATAAGGATTGTTTTCTGCATGTGAGATCGCTAATCTGAGGCTCCTTGTGTTGCCTGATAATCGCTCTGACATAAGGATCCTGCTATGAACTCCCCCCTGCGTATTGCCCTGGTTGGTGATTACAACCCCGATGTTGTCGCCCACAAAGCGATTCCCCTGGCAATAGATGATGCTGCAGCCGTCCTCGAGCTTTCGTTGCGCTATGACTGGCTGGCAACCAGTGAGATAAACTCTACTGAGGATCTTGCTGACTACGATGCTATTTGGGTGGTACCCGCCAGCCCCTATAAAAACGCCGCAGGCGCATTTATCGCCATTCGCCACGCCCGTGAAAACAGCATACCGTTCCTCGGTACCTGCGGTGGGTTTCAGCACGCCATTATTGAGTATGCGCGCAACGTTATGGGCTGGCAGGATGCCGCGCATGCGGAAACCGATACCGAAGGCCGGATGGTCATCGCGCCGCTAAGCTGCTCGCTGGTTGAAAAGACGGATAATATTGAGCTGCGCGCCAATACGCTTATCGCGCGCGCTTACGGTCGCGATAGCATTCAGGAGGGATACCACTGTAATTATGGGATTGCCGACGATTTCGCTCGGGAACTGGAGCAGGGCGATCTGCGGGTGACCGGCTGGGACGATGACGGTGAGATTCGTGCGGTCGAGCTGATTACGCATCCATTCTTTGTCGCCACGCTGTTCCAGCACGAGCGCAATGCGCTGGAGGGGCGGCCCGCGCCGCTGGTTCACGCGTTTTTACACGCCGCGAGCCGTTAAATAAACGCCCGGCAGCGTTTGCCGGGCGAGAGTGCCTCTAGCCGTGAATTTCCCGATCGCGGCCAGCCAGCGCGCCGAAGACCGCCATCACGACAGAAATTAGCGCCACGGCGATCAGCGGAATATGCCAGTCGCCCGAGGCGTCATGAATTTTACCCATCACCGGCGGCCCGCAGGCGGCCAGCAGATAGCCCACCGCCTGCGCCATTCCCGACAGCGCAGCGGCCTGATGGGCTGAGCTGGCGCGCAGTCCGATAAAGGTCAGCCCCAGAATCATGGTCGCGCCGGAGCCAAAGCCGAAGATAAGCGTCCACATTACCGCCTGGCCCGGGAGAAACCATAATCCGAGCGCGCTGACCGCGCACATCATGGCAACCAGCACCGCAATACCGCGCTGATCTTTTAACCGATGAAGGATTAAGGGAATCGCCAGTCCCGGCGCGGCGGTCGCCAGCTGCAGCAACCCGTGCAGGGAACCCGCCTGCGCTTCGCTGTAGCCAATACTTTGCAAAATGGCCGGCAGCCAGCCGATGATAACGTAATAGACCAGCGAGTTAATGCCAAGAAACAGCGTCACCTGCCAGGCTAACGCAGAACGCCAGATACCGCGGTTATGGATGGCTCCCGAACCGGTCAGCGGCGCGGTAGCCTGTCTGCGCGACTGCGGCAGCCAGACAAACAGCGCCAGCAGTGGAAAAACCATCAGCGTCAATAGCGCGCCGCGCCAGCCAAGTCCGGCAAGCGCCAGCGGTACCACCATGGCCGAGCCCAATGCCGCCGCGCCACCCATGGTGAGAGAGTAAGCGCCGGTCATTTTGGCGACGTGCTGCGAAAAGTCGCGTTTGATTAACCCCGGCAGCAGTACGTTCCCCAGCGCGATACCGCAGCCGATCACCGCGGTGCCGATAAACAGTAGCGAGACGAAGGGCAGGGAGCGCAGACCAATTCCGAGGCAAATCAGGATCATCGCCAGCAGCAGGCTGCGTTCAATGCCGAAGCGGCGAGCGACTCCCGCAGCCAGCGGTGACACCAGGCCGAAGGCCAGCAGCGGCAGCGTCGTTAACAGCCCGGTTTGTGCGGTAGTGAGGCCATATTCGCTGCGAATGGCGTCGAGCAGCGGCGCGGCGCCGGTAAATGCCACGCGTAAGGTCGTGGCGATAAGCAGAATACCGGCAATCAACAAAAGAGGACGGCGGCCGGCAGAAGGTAAAACAGAATTCATGGCGATCTCAAACAAGAATACGAGGCGTTCACAATAGCCTGTTTGTGGGATGTTTAAATCAAGCTAAAATGACAGATTATCGCTAAAATCGGACAATTTTATGATCGGACTCGGCCTGGACGGCTACGACCCGGACAGCGGCCACGAGGCGGCGCTGGCTTTTCGTATTCAGGTTGTTGCGGATGAACAGTACATTCCGCGCCATCAGCATCGTAAAGGGCAACTCACACTTGCCCTTCACGGGGCGCTAACCTGTGAAGTCGAGAACGCCATGTGGATGGTGCCGCCGCAGTACGCGGTATGGGTGCCCGGGCAGGTACCGCACAGTAATCGCGCGACGCCGGAGGCGCAAATCTGCTTCTTATTTATTGAACCCGATGCGGCGCCGATGCCGGATTTCTGCTGTACGTTAAAGATTTCGCCGCTGGTGCGCGAGCTGATCCTCGCGATGGCCCAGCGCGGCAGGGCCTGGCTCGGTAAACCGGAGATGGACCGGCTGGTGCAGGTGCTGTTTGATGAGCTACCGCAGCAGCCGCAGGAGCATCTGCAGCTACCGGTCTCCGGACATGCCAAAATTCGTCAAATGGCGGAAATGATGGCCGTCGACCCGGCCCGCTGGCAAACCCTGGCGCAGTGGGCGGCGGAGTTTGCCATGAGTGAACGCAATCTGGCGCGGCTGGTGGTGCGCGAGACGGGGCTGAGCTTTCGGCGCTGGCGGCATCAGCTGCAGCTTATTCTCTCCCTGCAGATGCTGATTCGCGGGCAAACGGTACAGCAGACGGCGCAGAGCCTGGGCTACGACTCCACCACCGCTTTTATTACTATGTTTAAAAAGGGCCTTGGGCAGACGCCGGGACGCTATCTTGCCAGCCTGGCTACGACTTCCCGATAAACAGCGAAATTATCCCGGCGGCGATCAACGGGCCGACCGGTACGCCGCGGAAGAGGGCGACGCCGAGCACGGTGCCGACCAGCAGCCCGGCAACCAGCTGCGGCTGCGAGCCCATCAGCGCTACGCCGCGCCCGCCAAGCCAGGAAACAAAAACGCCTACCGCGATGGCCAGCAGCGATTTCCAGTTAACGAAGGAATGCAGCAGCGTTGAAGGCGGGAGCGTACCGCTGGCGATTGGCGCCATCACGCCAATGGTGAGAATAATTATACCGATGGTCAGCCCCTGCTTTTCTATCCACGGAAAGAAAGCGTTAAGCGGGGTGACGCGAACGATAATTAACACCAGGATAGAAATAGCCACGGTTGTGTTATGGCTAACAAAGCCGAGCGCCGCCAGGCCCAGCAGTATTAACAGGGTGGTGTCGAGCATGTGCAGAGGTCCTTGCCAGAAAACAAAAAAGAGAAGCCCGTTTACTCTACGCATAATTGCGTGACTAAACAGGCTTTTTTTATCTCAGAATGATGTTTTCAGGCATCTGCCCGATGGCGATCTTCCCGCCGCGAAGCTCGCAAAAAAGCGGAAATGGGCTGCAGACGGCGGGAGCAGACTCAGGGCTGGCGATGAAAAGCCGCCAATTCCGGCCGAGCAATGCGCAGATAGTCGGCGGTATCCAGGATGATCGATTTATCAAGCTGCCCGGCGTTAAAGGCGATTTCCGGGAAACGCTCGAACAGGACCGGATCGGCAACCAGCCGCAACGCCGGGTGGAAACTAAAGGGGGGAATCGCGCCAAACACGCAGGCGGTCAGGGAGTCCACTTCCGCCGGGCTGGCGAGGGAGGCTTTACTGCCGCCGATATACTCGGCCAGACGGGCTAAGTCCGCCTGCAGGTCGGCGGCAAGAATCGCCAGAACGTGCTGATTTACGCCATGACCTTTAATTTTGCATACCAGCGCTTTGGCTCCCTGACCCAGCGCGGTACCGCGGATCTTCGATACCGCTTCACATTTCCCGACGGCTTCATGTTCCACAACCCGGTAGCGGGCATGGGAGCGGTTAAGCAGCGCGATCAGCTGCTGATGAATGCTGAGTCCTGCAGACGCGTTCATGCTGATGGTTCCTTAAAAATTTAAAGCTAAAGATTAATCCTCTCGCCCTGGATGGACGTGCTTTTTTTGTTTTTTATTTTCGTACAGCCGGGCATCGGCGATTTGCATGGTATCGGCCAGGCTATCTCCCGGCGCCATGCTACAGGCGCCCCATGAGAAGTTAACGCGCTTGTTGACGTCAATCGTTCGCAGATGCTGGCGGATACGCTCGGTAATATTTTTGGCGTCTTCTTCGGCGTAATCAATCAGTATCAGAAAGAACTCATCGCCGCCCAACCGGATACCGTAATCGCTTTTGCGTATGGCGGCGGATATGGACTGAGCAAGCATCACAATTGCGCGGTCGCCTTCGTTATGCCCAAAGGTATCATTAATGAATTTAAGCCGGTCGCAGTCCAGCGCCATAAACACAATATTCACCCCCTGTTCCGTCAGCTTTTGCATGCGCGATTCCAGCAACGAGGAGAGAATTTTACGGTTGTAAAGACCGGTTAATGAATCACTAATATTTTCTTTAAAAACATCGATATACAAACGAAAATGCATGCGAACAAGATGAAGCAGCACGCCGGTAGATATCAGGTAAAACAGGAAGAGCTTCCAGGAGCTGAGCAGGAAATACATCACGTCCAGCGACAGCGAGATCTGCAGGTTTGTGGCTACCGCATGTTGATAATGGGCATAGCTAAAAAGATGCGTTTTGCTGCGGTGAACAATGATTTCTGAGGTTGAGTCCGAATCCGTTAATGTGATGTCGAGATAACGCCACACCAGCGGGCGGTCAGCGGTATACAGGAGCTCTTCGATATCTTTACGGCTGACATCGACCATGACGACCCCTTTAAGCCCTTCGTGGTGATACACCGGGGACAAAAACGAGAGAATATTTTGCCCGGTCACCGCGTCCACGTAGATGCTGGACATCAACGTGCGGCCGCGCAGTAAGCTGTTAAGGTTAGTCTGGGTAATACCTAATTTGCCGTCGTGGAGAAAGTTCCAGTTGTCCAGTGCGCGGTTTTTAATCTCGACTTGAGTATGGAAATACACATATTTATTTTTAAAATCAATGAAGTAACGTAATTTGTTGTCGGATTTATAAGGACCGGTTTCCTGGCCATGGTGGGTTCTGTTATGGTCGATAATGGTATCAAAGGCCTGCAGCGCGGGCAGATCGTTAACCCACGCCAGGCAGGAAGACTGATTCGCACTGAGCGTGCCGCTAAGCAGGGGAAAGGTGTACTCCGTAATATTCAGACCGCTAACGCTGCCTTTTGTTTGTACGCTGTCGCATGCCTGTTGAGCAACTTCAGCAGAAGGTAGGGTATCTAACTTGCGGGCGATCTGGGAGATAACCAGCTGATTTTGATATTTATCGTAGAGAAAAGCGTACTCGCCTTTTTCGACAATATAGTGCATATATTCCGACATATCCCGATGGCTGACGACTAACTCATAGACCAGGAATGAAGAGGTCAGGACCACTACCCCAGCCGAAATCAAATGACGAAGTAATTTATTCTTTAATTTCATTACGTTAGTTCACCAGATCGTTAAGGTCAGTTTACCTGCGCACGGTCTATTCATGTCATGAAGGGGAAAAATCAGGATACGCTGTGATAAAACTTAAGCAGTTGTCACCGGTAGATTCTAGCAAAAGCGTGTGCATGTTTAGCCACATTACGTGTTGAATGGAGAAAGAGTTCACTTTGTGTATGGCGATCCCGATAGCGATATGAAAACTGAAACCAGAATTCATGCAAACTATAAGCAAGCTAATTGTAGGCTTTCATACCCCTTTTATCCACATTAACTTCACTTTTCCCTCATTTTGCATGCAATAACATATGCTGCAATAACGAAACGTATTACTATTCGCCCTGCGCCAAAAACAGGATAATTTTATATAACAAGAGAACTTTTCTTATTTTCATTAGTCATTAGGATGACTAGCAGAGGTGTTGTTGATTGTGGTGACGAGGTTATGATGATGGAAAACGCAGCGGTGCAGGTAGCTCCCCGGAAGTTTAAAAAAATAAGAGAGCTCAACCGGCGCCGCAATTATTTTTTTAAGAAATTACGCAATATTCTGCGGGTTTATATCGCAAAAGCGTTGTGGGATTGTCGCGCGCGTCGCGAAGCAGATTTAACGTCCGCCAAAACGGTACTGCTTATGCGCAATGAAGGCGCGATAGGGGACGTTGTCGTTGATTCTGCGCTGGTTAAATGCCTCCATAAGGCAGGTATGACTGTTGATTTTCTGTTAACGAAATCGAACAGCCAGGTCATGCGTGATAATCCACATATTCGCCATATTTATGAAGCTGAGAATGTCGACTCGGCGGCTTATCTGCGTAAGTTTACCCATAACGTTCCTCAGCCCGTTATTAATGAGCTTGCGAATAATAAGTATGATATTGTTATTGACCCCTCGCTTTTTGATATTCCGGTGCACCGGATGCTGCTGTTACGGCAGATAAAAGCGCGCTCGGTGCTGGGGTTTAATAAATGGCCTTCTATTAATCACTATACCCGCTCTTTTGATTTTGACTGTGCAAACTGGCACGTCAGCAAGACCTTTACGCTCATTGCCGATTATCTCCAGCTGGACAAAAAATATCTGCAGTCTTATGACTTGCATATTCCCGAGAATGTCGAACACGAGGTGCGTGATTATCTGGCGGCTAAAAGTGGACGAAATGTGGTCATTAATATTTTTGCCGGCCATCAGGACCGCAGCATGTCGCAGGAGCAGCTGGCCACGCTTCTCACCCGACTGCGCGAAGAGTATCCCGCTATCAATATTATATTGCTCGACCACCGCAATGAAATTCGTCTTTCTCTGCCGGAGAAGGTCAGCGTGAATCCGTTTAAAACGCTGCACCACTGCATGGCGCTGATTGCGCAGGCCGATTTGGTTATCTCGCCGGATACCTCGGTGGTACATATGGCGGCTGCGTGGAAAAAACCGCTGGTCGCAGTGTATAAGGATGTGCGCATGAATAATCGGCTGTGGGCGCCGGGATATGATAGGGCCCGGCAGATCATCGTTAAGTGCGGTAAGGTGCACCAGCTGGAGAGCTTGCCCGACCTGATCATGGCGGAGATTGACCCTGGCACTCTACAGCAGACCCGGGCCGGATAAAGCGCAAAAAACAGCCAGCTGTGAAGGCTGGCTGTCCGGAAGAGATTAACCGTCCGCTTTTGAGGTTTGCTTGTGAAACAGTTCCCGGAACACCGGATAAATATCTTCCGGGTCGCGAATATGCTGCATGGCAAAGTTTTCAAAGGTCGACTGCAGATGTTCATACTCCCGCCACAGCGTCTGGTGCGCACGGCGGGTTATCTCGATATAGCTGTAGTAGCGGACCACGGGCAGGATTTTCTTCGCCAGCAGCTCGTGACACAGCGGTGAATCGTCCGCCCAGTTATCGCCGTCCGATGCCTGAGCGGCGTAGATATTCCACTGCGCCGGGTCATAGCGCTCTTTAACGACTTCGTCCATCAGCTTCAGAGCGCTGGAGACAATGGTGCCGCCGGTCTCCTGCGAATAAAAGAATTCGTGTTCGTCGACCTCTTTTGCCTGCGTATGGTGGCGGATATAAACCACATCAACGTTTTTATAGGTCCGGCTGAGGAACAGATACAGCAGGATGTAAAAACGTTTTGCCATATCCTTTGTCGCCTGATCCATCGAGCCGGAGACGTCCATCAGGCAAAACATCACCGCCTGACTTGAGGGCTCTGGCCGCTTTTCGTAGTTCTTGTAGCGCAGATCGAAAGTATCGATAAACGGCACGCGGTCGATTTTCGCCCGTAGCTCGGCAATCTCTTTGCGCAGCCGCTCCTCCTCCAGCAGCTGCGCCGGTTCGCTTTTGCTAATACTCTCCAGATCTTCTTCCAGAGCATGCAGCTCCCGGCGCTTACCGGCGGTCATCGCCGTGCGCCGCGCCAGCGAGTTTTGCAGCGAGCGAACGACGCTGATGTTGGCGGGAACCCCGTTAGCGGTGTAGCCTGCGCGATGGGTTTTGAATTCCGTCAGCTGCCGATGCTGATTTCTCTTCAGATTCGGCAGGGCAAGATCTTCGAATAACAGATCCAGATACTCATCTTTCGAGATCTGAAAAACAAACTCATCCTGGCCTTCGCCATCGGCGCTGGCTTGCCCCTGACCGCTTCCTCCACCGCCTCCGCCGCCCTGAGGACGTTCAATACGGTCATTCTGCACGAAGTGATCGTTACCGGGATGAACGCGATTGCGCAGGCCGCCGCGCCCCTGATGAAACATCGGTTCGTTGATATCGTCCGTTGGGATGGAGACGGACTCTCCGCTCTGAATATCGGTCACCGAGCGCTTGTTTATGGCCTCGGAGATCGACTGCTTTATCTGCGCTTTGTAGCGGCGCAGAAAGCGCTGCCGGTTGACGGCGCTTTTATTTTTCCCGTTCAGGCGTCGGTCTATGAACCAGGTCATATGCCCTCCTGTACTGCATTTGCCAACTATGCCCCGGCCATTCAAGCGCCGGAATGTGCCTGGCGCTGAATGTCATTGGGTCTTCGCAGTTATTATTCGCCCGGCAGCGGTTGCCTGCCGGGCTGGTCTATCAGGATGATTTACGTACCCGCAGATACCATTCGCACAGCAGGCGAACCTGCTTGCGGGTATAGCCTTTCTCCATCATGCGGTCGACAAAGTCATCGTGTTTTTTCTGCTCATCGGTTGACGTTTTGGTGTTGAACGAGATCACCGGCAACAGCTCTTCGGTATTGGAGAACATTTTCTTCTCAATAACCGTGCGCAGTTTCTCGTAGCTGGTCCAGTTTGGATTGCGTCCGCTGTTGTGCGCTCTGGCGCGCAGCACGAAGTTGACAATCTCGTTGCGGAAGTCTTTCGGATTACTGATCCCGGCCGGCTTCTCGATTTTTTCCAGCTCCGCATTCAGCGACTCGCGATCAAACAGCTGGCCGGTATCCGGGTCGCGATACTCCTGATCCTGAATCCAGAAGTCGGCGTAGGTCACATAACGGTCAAAAATGTTCTGCCCGTACTCCGAGTAGGACTCAAGGTAGGCGGTCTGGATCTCTTTCCCGATAAACTCGGCGTATTTCGGGATCAGATAACCTTTGAGGAACTCCAGGTAACGTTCGGACTGCTCCTGCGGGAACTGTTCACGCTCAATTTGCTGCTCCAGGACGTAGAACAGATGCACCGGGTTCGCGGCGACTTCGGCGTGATCAAAGTTAAATACCCGCGACAGAATTTTGAACGCGAAGCGGGTAGACAAGCCGTTCATCCCTTCATCAACGCCGGCATAATCGCGATACTCCTGATAGGATTTCGCTTTCGGGTCGGTATCTTTCAGGCTTTCTCCGTCATAGACGCGCATTTTCGAGTAGATGCTCGAGTTTTCCGGCTCTTTCAGGCGCGACAGAATCGAGAAGCGCGACAGCGTTTCCAGGGTTCCCGGCGCGCAGGGCGCGTGAGTCAGTTCGCTGTTATTGAGCAGTTTTTCATAGATGCGGATCTCTTCCGAGATGCGCAGGCAATAAGGCACCTTGACGATGTACACGCGGTCGAGGAAGGCCTCATTGTTCTTGTTATTGCGGAAGGTAACCCATTCCGATTCGTTGGAGTGGGCGAGGATAATCCCGTTAAACGGCAGGGCGGAGATCCCTTCAGTACCGTTATAGTTCCCTTCCTGCGTCGCGGTCAGCAGCGGATGCAGCACCTTAATAGGCGCTTTAAACATCTCTACAAATTCCATCAGCCCCTGGTTGGCGCGGCACAGGGCGCCGGAATATCCGTAGGCATCCGGGTCATTCTGCGCATAGTGTTCCAGTTTACGGATATCCACTTTACCCACCAGCGCAGAGATATCCTGGTTATTCTCATCGCCGGGCTCGGTTTTGGCGATGGCAATCTGCGCCAGGATTGACGGCCACACTTTCACCACGCGGAACTTCGTAATGTCGCCGCCGAATTCCTGCAGACGCTTGGCCGCCCACGGCGACATAATTGTTCCCAGATAGCGGTTTGGAATGCCGTACTCTTTTTCGAGGATTTGCGCATCCTCTTGCGGGTTAAACAGACATAGCGGATGGTCGTTGACCGGGCTACGCTCTCCGTTTGCGCTAAGCACATAGATAGGCACGCGCTGCATTAAGGACTTAAGGCGTTCGGCAAGCGATGATTTACCGCCGCCCACAGGGCCCAGCAGATACAGAATCTGTTTCTTCTCTTCAAGCCCCTGAGCGGCGTGCTTTAAGTAAGAAACAATTTGCTCGATGGCATCTTCCATACCGTAAAACTCTTCAAATGCCGGATAGCGCGCAACGACCCGGTTTGAAAAGAGACGGGATAGCCTGGGTTCCAGGGCCGTATCGACCATGACCGGCTCACCGATGGCCATCAGCAATCTTTCTGCTGCGTTAGCATAAGCACTGCGATCTTGCCGACAGATGGTAAGAAACTCCTGCAGTGTGAACTCTTCGTCCTTGGCAGCTTCATAGCGCTGGCGATAGTGATCGAATATATTCATGGCATGCCGTCCTTTCGTTTTTAGCACAGGTTGAGAGCCGTTCATATGAATAGTGGGAGCCCCCGGAAGAGGTAAGCTGCACAGCGCTCTCTGATTCTCCAGCAACCCTTATGCCAGGTTGGCGAAGTCTCGGGATAACGTGCCCCGCATTTACTTCTTCTAAATTAAAGCGTAGATGCATTTGGAAAACTTGCATGGCGTGGAAAATCAATTTCAATGACTTATCAACAACTCATCCGGAAAAGCAGCCTCTCATTTCCACTTCTGGTTTCACGCCGTCATGAGGCTGTCATTCGGCTGTCAGCGAATGGTCATCTGAGGATGAGAATCTGGTGAATTCAGTGTAATGACTGGTAAAGAATTTGAGGCATGACGTATACAACGTTAAACTGCCTGCGCTAATAATTTGACAACAGGAATATGGATCGTGACTAAAATCAAACTTCTGGCACTTGGTGTGTTGATTGCGACTTCAGCATCCGCCGTACACGCTGAAGGGAAGTTCACTTTAGGGGCGGGTGTAGGCGTCGTTGAACATCCGTACAAGCAGTATGATGCTGATGTTTACCCGGTGCCGGTGATTAATTACGAGAGCGATAACTTCTGGTTTCGTGGTTTAGGCGGTGGTCTTTACCTGTGGAATGATACCAACGATAAGCTTTCCGTGACCGCCTACTGGTCGCCGATGTACTTTAAGCCAGGCGACAGCGATAGCGAGCAGATGCGCCGTCTGGATAAACGTAAATCCACGGTGATGGCAGGACTTGCGTACGAACACTATACGCAGTACGGTTTCCTGCGCACCGCGCTGTCAGGGGACACCCTGGATAACAGCAACGGTATCGTATGGGATCTGGCCTGGCTATATCGCTACACCAACGGCAATCTGACGCTTACGCCGGGTATTGGCGTTGAATGGAATAGCGATAATCAGAACGAGTACTACTATGGTGTTTCGAAGCATGAGTCGAATCGCAGCGGCATGCGCAGCTACGATCCGGACAGCAGCTGGAACCCGTACCTCGAGCTGTCGGCAAACTATCGTTTCCTCGGCGACTGGAGCGTATACGGCGTGGCCCGCTACACCCGCTTGTCTGACGAAATCACCGATAGTCCGATGGTGGACAAATCCTGGAGCGGTCTGATTTCAACCGGGATCACTTACTCCTTCTGATAGTGCTTTATTACAGAGCAATTTGTGCATCAAAACAGGGCGTAATGCCCTGTTTTGCATTACGGTGGTGCAATCAAACGACAGGAGGTAGTCATGGCACAAAGGACAATCAGTTTTGGCGAGCATCCAGCGGTTCCCGTCATAGGGCAGGGGACCTGGTACATGGGCGAAAACCCGGCGCTGCGCACTCAGGAGTCTGCTGCACTACGCGCGGGCATCGATCTTGGGCTCACGGCGATCGATACGGCGGAAATGTATGCTGACGGCGGCGCCGAAGAGGTTGTCGGCGAAGCCATTCGCGGCCAGCGCGAGCGCGTGGTGCTGGTGTCTAAAGTGTATCCGTGGAACGCTGGCGGTCGCAAAATAGCCAGCGCCTGCGAAGCCAGCCTGCGCCGCCTGAAGACCGACTATCTCGATCTCTACCTGCTGCACTGGCGCGGCGACTACGCATTGCAGGAGACGGTGGCAGGTATGGAAGCGCTCGTTGCGCAGGGCAAAATTCGTCGCTGGGGCGTATCGAATCTTGATTACGCTGATATGCAAGAACTCTGGCAGGTTGACGGCGGCGAGCAGTGCGCAACTGACCAGGTACTCTATCACCTGGCTTCTCGCGGTATTGAACATGATTTGTTGCCATGGTGCCAGCAGCAGCGGCTGCCGGTGATGGCCTACTGTCCGCTGGCCCAGGCCGGCCGTCTACGCAATGGACTTTTAAATCATACCGTTGTGAAAAATATTGCGCAGGCCCGGGGCGTAACCGCCGCGCAGGTGCTTCTGGCGTGGGTTATCAGCCATCAGGGGGTACTGGCGATCCCGAAAGCATCGAGTATCGAACATGTTGAGCAAAATGCTGCGGCGCTGGACATCGAGCTAACCGCTGAAGAGAGGGCGCTGCTGGAAAAAGCTTACCCGGCACCGGGAAGAAAAACACCGCTGGATATGGTCTGAATAGGGTATAAAGAAAAGCCCCGACTCTGCGGGGCTCCGGTCGCGAGCTGCCACCAGGCATGAATACGATCGCAATCAGTGCGTCAGGCCGGGCAAAGCGTCAGCTGCCGCCCGGCAGAAATACGCGCACTAGATTTTAACCCGTATGCGCTCTTTCAGTGCGTTAGCGTTTCACCACGCGAATGGTTTGCGCCAGGCGCGAAGGTTTCTCTTCGCTGGCCTTCTGCGATTCGGTTACGCAGCAAGTTTCTACGCAAACGAAGGTTTTGTAGCCATCATCGGGCATATCGCCCATGCTGACGGAAAGGGCCGGTCCCGGGTTCCAGCCAACCACGTTGCTGTTGTGATGATGGACGACATCGATGTTGCGGCTGAGCGCATCATCGTGAATGACGCTGCAGGTTTCTGCATTCAGATAGATGCGGTCGGTACGATCCGGGAAGGTTTCAGTGCCGTTGCTTAATACGCCTTCTTCGGCATTTTTCACTTTATCAATATAACGGTCGCCCAGACCGCTGACCTTCACTGCCGCAATGTCACCGACGTTGAAATAGGTGTGAAGGGCGGAAGTGGTTTCAAATTCGCCGTGCGCTTCCAGCTCAATTTCGCAGGTTTTACCCAGTTTGAAACGCGCTAACAGGGTGAACTCATGCGGCCAGTACTGGCGAGTGGCATCGCTGCTTTTTAGTTCAAAGGTCAGCACCACGCCGTTATCGTCTTCATCGTGGCCTTTCAGGGCCCACGGCAGATTGCGGGCAAAACCGTGCGACGGCAGACCCTGCTGAGCTGATGGGCCAAACCATGGCCAGCAAATCGGCACGCCGCCACGCAGGGCAACGCCATTTTTGAATGGGGTATTGCCGCTGAGCCACAGGACCTCTTCTTCGCCTGCGGGCTTCCAGGAGAGCAGGTGAGCGCCCTGGAAAGCCACGGAAGCTTTAACCTGCGGATGATCAACCACGATCAGTTCCAGGTCATCAAGCTGGCGACGGGAAAGGACAGGGGTAAGCTGTTCGATAACCGGGAGGGCAAAAATTTTATTAATCATTACGCAATCCTTTTTACCCTAAATAATTCGAGTTGCAGGAAGGTGGCAAGTGAACGACAAATTCGTCAGGAACGAATTTGAACAACCGAAGATGGCCTTCGGTCAGGGACATGGATGTCCTTGATTCATCCCGATGAGCTTACCGTAGTAAGTGATTCGGGTGAGCGAGCGTAGCCAACACATCTGTAACTTGAAGTATGACGGGTATATTTTTAGGCAAAAAAAAGAGCGACCGGAGTCGCTCTTACAGATTACGGTCTCATCTCAACTTATTTGGAGATGTGAGCAATCAGGTCCAGAACCTTGTTGGAGTAACCAGTTTCGTTATCGTACCAGGAAACCAGTTTCACAAAGTTGTCGTTCAGAGCGATACCCGCTTTAGCATCGAATACGGAAGTGCAAACTTCGCCGTTGAAATCGGTAGAGACAACGTCGTCTTCGGTGTAGCCCAGAACGCCTTTCATTGCGCCTTCGGAAGCAGCTTTGATTGCTTTCTTAATTTCTTCATAAGAAGCAGCTTTTTCCAGACGAACGGTCAGGTCAACAACGGATACGTTCGGAGTCGGAACGCGGAACGCCATACCGGTCAGTTTGCCATTCAGTTCTGGCAGTACTTTACCTACAGCTTTAGCAGCGCCGGTAGAGGACGGGATGATGTTCTGAGCTGCGCCGCGGCCGCCGCGCCAGTCTTTATGAGACGGGCCATCAACGGTTTTCTGAGTAGCGGTAGTGGCGTGAACAGTAGTCATCAGACCTTCGATGATGCCGAAGTTGTCGTTGATAACTTTTGCCAGCGGAGCCAGGCAGTTGGTGGTGCAGGAAGCGTTGGAAACGATGTCCTGGCCTTCGTATTTGTCAAAGTTAGCACCTTTAACAAACATCGGAGTGTTGTCTTTGGACGGGCCAGTCAGAACGACTTTTTTCGCGCCAGCGGTGATGTGCTTACGAGCGGTTTCGTCGGTCAGGAAGATACCGGTTGCTTCAGCAACAACGTCAACACCCACTTCGTCCCACTTCAGGTTAGCCGGGTCACGCTCAGCGGTAACACGGATTTTTTTACCGTTAACGATCAGATGACCGTCTTTCACTTCAACGGTACCGTTGAAACGGCCGTGAGTGGAGTCATACTTCAGCATGTAAGCCATGTAGTCAGCGTCTAACAGGTCGTTGATTGCAACGATCTCGATGTCAGAACGTTCCTGAGCAGCACGGAAAACAATGCGACCGATACGGCCAAAACCGTTGATACCTACTTTGATAGTCATATATTCCACCAGCTATTTGTTAGTGAATAAAAGGTTGCCTGTAAAATTACAAAAACCTTACGCAGCGTCAAGCGGAATCGTGTCAATCATTGCGACAAATCAATCCGGAGCATGCCTTTGCGCGGTTGATTTATCCCACTTTCCCTTTGAGCCCAATTCCATATGGGGGCTGCGCCCGGAATTTTAAAGGTCATTTGAGATAAAAATGTGATATTCATCACAATTGTGTGGCTGCCTTTTGGCGTCGCCTAAGTTTAGAACAAAAGTGCACGCTTCATTGTTAATATTTTGTTAGAATTAAGCCGAAAAAGTTGTCCTTTCACAGCGAGAAGCAAGCCAATGTCGAATAAACCCTCTTCGGACGAGCTCAAAAAAAATTTGAGCGAGATGCAGTTTTACGTGACGCAGAATCACGGTACTGAACCGCCGTTCACCGGGCGGCTACTCCACAACAAACGCGATGGCGTCTACCACTGCCTGGTATGCGACGCGCCGCTGTTTAACTCGCAATCCAAGTATGATTCAGGCTGCGGTTGGCCGAGCTTTTATGAGCCGGTAAGCGATGACGCTATTCGCTATCTTAACGATTACTCCCACGGTATGCAGCGCACGGAAATTCGCTGCGGAAACTGCGATGCTCACCTTGGACACGTCTTCCCGGATGGCCCGCAGCCTACCGGTGAGCGTTTTTGTGTTAATTCGGCCTCTTTAAGCTTCACCAATGATGAAAATGGTGAGCAAACCAAGGGTTGAAAAAACGATTCAGCAAATTATTCCAACACGGGGCGGGAGAACGATGGAAATTGAACGGATTATCGACGGCATGACGCCGGAAGTGTATCAGCGTCTGGCGACGGCGGTGGAGCTGGGAAAATGGCCCGACGGCGTGGCGTTAACAGCCGAGCAGAAAGAGAACTGTCTGCAGCTGGTGATGCTCTGGCAGGCCCGATATAACGTTGACGCGCAGCATATGACCATCGACACCAACGGACAGATGGTGATGAAGAGTAAACAGCAGTTGAAAGTGGACTTCGGTATTTCGCCGCAACCTATCGCGACGTTTAAATCCTGAGTCTGAACGGCCCGGCCAATTGAACGCCGGGCTTAGCGTCAGCTGAGCGTTATTTCTTGTTCATCATCGCTTTTAGATCGGCGAAAGGGTTATATTTCGCTTCGCCGACGCTTTTCTGCGCATCTTCGCCGGCCACCACCGTTGAACCATACTGATCGGCCTCGGTGTATTTTGAGTGTTCATGATCGTGGCAGTAGAGGCACAGCATCTCCCAGTTGCTACCATCTTCCGGGTTATTGGAGTGGTCGTGGTCGATATGATGTACCGTCAGTTCACGCAGATTCGAATAGACAAACTCACGCGAGCAGCGTCCGCAGACCCAGGGGAAGAGCTTCAGCGCTTTTTCGCGATATCCGACTTCCAGACGGGCGTAGTTTTTCGGGATATAAGCCATAATACCCATGCCTTCTGTTGCAAATGAAAAGCTGCGCCGGAGCTGGCGCAGCGGAATGTGCTTATCATAACCTATTGTGCAGGCGGTGACATCGCGCAGATCAGCGTTTGATCCCCAGGGATTCGGCCAGCTGTTTCGCTAGCTGGTTTTGATCATCGGCGCCGTACTCCCAAAACATCGCGCCTCCCAGTCCTTTGCTCTTGATATAGTCGGCTTTGATCGCCACCGAACGCGGGTTCTCATAGGAGAGGGCAAAGAGCGCTTTACCGTCGGAGGAAGTTACCGACAGCCACGGCACTTTCGCTTCATCATCCCAATGCTGAGTAAAGCGCTTCTGCGGATCGTTGATGAACTTCGCCACGATATCGTTATATTTCACGTAGGTATCTTTTGACAGATCGACGCCTAGCGTTTTGAACAGCTCGACCTGCTGCGGCTCAAAATAAGGCTGCGTTGCCGGATTTTTCTGTGCATCTGGTTTGCTCCAGTCAATGCCCGGCTCGACGGCGCGTTTCGGTACCCGCCCATAGAAACCAATCCCCAGGTTCATCTGGCTGGGCTTCAAACCCGCCGCAAGATAGTTGTTGACCACGAAATCAGCGCTGTACTTATCGGCTTCTGCGACCGTCGGCCATTGAGAGGAGTCGTACAGGTTGGAATTGAAGTACTGGGTGCCGTAAGCCATGTCGTAGGTCATCAGGTTGATGTAGTCGAGCGAGGGGGCTATCGCTTTGACATCCACCCAGCTCTTCGGACTCTCCGCGTTAGCGCCCACGGCGATGGTCACCAGTTTTTTATTGCCCACCGCCGCGCGCAGCTCTTTCAGCAGGGCGGTAAAATTATCGCGATCGGCCGGTTGGCTGTCGACCAGTCCCCATGCGCCGTTGACCGGATACTCCCAGTCCAGATCGATACCATCAAGACCATATTTTTCAATGATCTCCTGCGCCGACTGAATAAACAGCGCTCGGGTTTCTTTTGTCGCCGCCGCGCCGGAGAATCCGCGCGCTCCCCAGCCGCCGACGGAAAGCAAAACTTTCAGGTTCGGATTCTGCTGGCGCAGATGCGGGATTTTCTGCAAATCAGCCTGCACTTTTGGCGACAGCCAGATTTGATGCAGCCTGCCGGGGTCTTTCAGGGCCGCGTTGGTTTCACCTTTTTCGTCGTTATAGATCAGACCAAACGAGTAGTTGAGATGGGTAATCTGCCGGACGTCAAGTTTATCGATATTGCCGCCAGGTCCGGCAGTGACGTCGCCGCCGCCGTTAAAGTAGCCGACGGACATCAGGGTATTAGCAGAAGCGACGCTCGCGCAGAGCAGGGGTAAAGCTGCCAGTAAAGGCAAAAGTTTCATAGCAAATCCTCTTTGACAGAAAAGTGACTTAGTAAAACAAACACGCCACGGAAATGGCGTGGCGAAAAAACAGCTCGTGCAGGCTAGCATCTTCCATTGCGCAAAACTGCGAAGGGGTTCACGCTGCATCAGCGAAGCCGCGCCATGCCAACGCCATAAGCTTTCCTTCACATCTCTCCCCGCCATCC
This sequence comes from Klebsiella sp. CN_Kp066, assembly GCF_040065135.1. Taxonomy (NCBI): domain Bacteria; kingdom Pseudomonadati; phylum Pseudomonadota; class Gammaproteobacteria; order Enterobacterales; family Enterobacteriaceae; genus Klebsiella; species Klebsiella sp. CN_Kp066. The sequence goes on from NZ_JBEAIU010000040.1 coordinate 58,538, forward strand.
ATTTTGCCGTATTTGTGATCTAAGTTGTGAAATGCAGATCAATATCTGTGTTTTAAAGATTTAATGTTGACCTTAAAGATTTCGTGGTTAAGTATTGCTCCCACTGATGCAAAACCACAAACAAAGGAAGACGCAATGAAAGCACTGGCAAGATTTGGTAAGGCCTTTGGCGGCTATAAGATGATTGATGTTCCGGAACCGGTCTGCGGTCCGGATGATGTGGTGATTGAAATCAAGGCAGCAGCCATTTGCGGCGCGGATATGAAGCACTACAACGTCGATAGCGGATCCGACCAATTCAACTCCATTCGCGGCCACGAATTTGCCGGTGAAATCGTCCGGGTCGGCGAAAAGGTTAAGGACTGGAAAGTGGGCCAGCGGGTGGTTTCTGATAATAGCGGGCACGTCTGCGGCGTGTGTCCGGCCTGCGAACAAGGTGATTTTCTGTGTTGTACAGAAAAAGTTAATTTAGGTCTTGATAACAATACCTGGGGCGGCGGGTTTTCGAAATACTGCCTGGTGCCGGGGGAGATCCTCAAAATTCATCGCCACGCGCTGTGGGAAATCCCGCCGGGCGTTGATTACGAAGAAGCGGCGGTGCTGGATCCTATCTGTAACGCCTATAAATCTATCGCTCAACAATCCAAATTTCTCCCCGGTCAGGACGTGGTGGTTTTCGGTACCGGTCCGCTAGGGCTCTTTGCCGTACAGATGGCGCGCATCATGGGGGCCGTCAATATCGTGATGGTCGGGCTGGAAGAGGACGTCGCGGTGCGTTTCCCCATCGCTAAAGCGTTGGGTGCGACGGCGGTGGTCAACGGTTCGAGCGAAGATGTAGTTGCGCGCTGTCAGGAAATTTGCGGCAAAGATAATCTCGGTCTGGTTATCGAATGTTCAGGCGCCAACATTGCCCTCAAACAGTCTATCGAAATGCTGCGCCCCAACGGTGAAGTGGTCCGCGTGGGGATGGGCTTCAAACCGCTGGACTTCTCCATCAACGACATCACTGCCTGGAACAAAAGCATCATCGGCCATATGGCTTACGACTCCACCTCCTGGCGCAACGCCATTCGCCTGCTCGCCAGCGGCGCGATCAAAGTCAAACCAATGATTACTCATCGCATTGGCCTGTCGCAGTGGCGCGAAGGTTTTGATGCCATGGTCGATAAAACCGCGATTAAGGTCATCATGACTTACGACCTCGATGAATAACCCATTTATTAAAGGAAGGTTCCCGGATGGAACAGATAGCAAAACCGCACTGCGGCGCCAGGCTCGATCGCCTGCCCGACTGCCGCTGGCACGCTTCAATGTTTGCCATGGTCGCTTTCGGATTACTTGTCTGCTGGAGTAATGCCGTAGGCGGGTTAATACTCGCGCAGCTAAAAGACCTGGGTTGGACCGATAATTCCACGACCGCTACGTTTTCTGCCATTACCACGGCGGGAATGTTTCTTGGCGCGCTCGGCGGCGGCATTATCGGCGATAAGATCGGGCGTAAAAATGCGTTCATCCTGTATGAAGCGATTCATATTATTGCCATGGTCATAGGGGCGTTTTCGCCGAATATGATCTTTCTGATTGCCTGTCGTTTTATCATGGGGGTAGGGTTAGGCGCGCTGCTGGTGACCTTATTTGCCGGATTCACCGAATATATGCCCGGCAGAAATCGCGGCACCTGGTCCAGTCGGGTCTCGTTTATCGGCAACTGGTCTTATCCGCTCTGTTCGCTGATTGCGATGGGATTAACGCCGTTAATCAGCGCGGAATGGAACTGGCGCGTACAGCTGCTGATCCCGGCGCTGCTGTCGCTAATTGCTACCGTTATTGCCTGGCGCAGTTTCCCTGAATCGCCCCGCTGGCTGGAGTCTCGTGGACGTTACGCGGAAGCGGAAAAGGTGATGCGGGCCATTGAAGAGAGGGTCGTGCAGCAAACCGGTAAGCCATTGCCGCCAGTGGTAATAGAAGATGATGGTAAAGCGCCGCGCGCGGTTCCTTATTCAGCCTTATTAACCGGCGTATTACTCAAGCGGGTTATTTTAGGCTCCTTCGTCCTGATTGCCATGAATGTCGTCCAGTATACCTTAATTAACTGGCTGCCGACGATATTTATGACCCAGGGCATTAATCTGAAAGACTCCATTGTTTTAAACACCATGAGTATGTTCGGCGCGCCGTTTGGCATTTTCATCGCCATGCTGGTAATGGATAAAATACCGCGAAAAACTATGGGTGTGGGCTTATTAGTATTAATCGCCGTGCTGGGATATATCTATTCTCTGCAAACCAGTATGCTGCTCATTACGTTAATTGGCTTCTTCCTGATTACGTTTGTCTATATGTACGTTTGCTACGCCTCAGCGGTCTATGTGCCGGAAATATGGCCGACCGAAGCGAAGCTTCGTGGTTCAGGCCTGGCTAACGCGGTGGGGCGCATCAGCGGTATCGCCGCACCCTATGCGGTGGCGGTATTACTTAACGGCTATGGCGTAACCGGGGTATTTGTGCTACTGGGGGCCGTCTCCATTATTGTTGCAGTCGCTATCGCCACAATCGGAATTGAAACTAAAGGCGTCTCTGTCGAAAGTCTCGGTATTGATGCCGTTACCAGCAAATAATATTGACGGAAAATAAAATGAATAATTCAAAAGCGATTTTAAAAAAGCCGGGTACCATGAAAATCATCGCTGCCGATATTCCGGTACCCAAAGAACATGAAGTGCTGATCAAAATTGAATACGTTGGTATTTGCGGTTCAGATGTTCACGGTTTCGAATCAGGTCCCTTTATTCCGCCGAAAGATCCCAATCAGGAAATTGGTTTGGGGCACGAATGCGCCGGTACGGTGGTCGCGGTGGGAAATCGCGTGAGCAAATTTAAACCCGGCGACCGGGTGAATATTGAACCCGGGGTGCCGTGCGGCCACTGCCGCTACTGTCTGGAGGGGAAATACAATATCTGTCCTGACGTTGATTTCATGGCCACGCAGCCAAATTATCGCGGCGCGTTAACCCACTACCTGTGCCATCCGGAGAGCTTCACCTATAAGCTGCCCGACAATATGGACACGATGGAAGGCGCGCTGGTGGAGCCTGCGGCGGTCGGCATGCATGCCGCAATGCTGGCGGACGTCAAGCCTGGCAAGAAAATCGTCATTCTTGGCGCAGGCTGTATTGGTTTAATGACCCTGCAGGCATGCCTTTGCCTGGGGGCTACCGATATCACGGTGGTTGATGTGCTGGAAAAACGCCTGGCCATGGCCGAACAGCTCGGGGCCAAAGTCGTTATCAACGGCGCAAAAGAGGACACCGTCGCGCGCTGCCAGCAGTTATCCGGCGACATGGGGGCTGATATCGTATTCGAAACCGCCGGTTCGGCCATCACCGTTAAGCAGGCACCGTATCTGGTCATGCGTGGAGGGAAAATCATGATCGTCGGTACGGTCCCCGGGGATTCGGCAATTAACTTCCTGAAAATTAACCGCGAAGTATCGATTCAGACCGTTTTCCGCTATGCCAACCGCTACCCGGTGACTATTGAAGCTATCTCCTCCGGCCGTTTCGATGTGAAGTCGATGGTGACGCACATTTACGACTACGAGGATGTTCAGCGCGCGTTTGAGGAATCTGTTAATAACAAATGCGAGATTATTAAAGGCGTTATTAGAGTTAACCATTAATTTATTAAAAAGGGAGAAACAACTATGCTGGCTGATATTAAATATTGGGAAAATGATGCGCAAAATAAACATTATGCCATTGCCCACTTTAACGTGTGGAATGCCGAAATGCTGATGGGCGTTATCGATGCCGCAGAAGAGTCAACATCGCCGGTGATTATCTCTTTCGGCACCGGATTTGTGGGCAATACCTCGTTTGAAGATTTTTCGCATATGATGGTTTCAATGGCCAAAAAGGCCTCGGTACCGGTGATTGCGCACTGGGACCACGGACGCAGCATGGAAATTATCCACAATGCGTGGGCCCATGGCATGAACTCCCTGATGCGCGACGCTTCCGCCTTTGATTTCGAAGAGAATATTCGTCTGACCAAAGAAGCGGTGGACTTCTTCCATCCGCTGGGCATTCCGATCGAAGCGGAGCTGGGACACGTGGGCAATGAAACGGTCTACGAAGAAGCGCTGGCGGGCTATCACTATACCGATCCGGATCAAGCGGCGGAATTCGTCGAGCGCACCGGCTGCGATTCCCTGGCGGTAGCGATTGGTAACCAGCACGGGGTCTATACCTCAGAGCCGAAACTCAACTTTGAGGTGGTGAAACGCGTGCGCGAGGCGGTATCCGTTCCGCTGGTACTGCACGGCGCATCCGGCATTAGCGACGTGGATATTAAGCAGGCTATTTCGCTGGGTATTTCCAAAATTAACATTCATACCGAACTGTGCCAGGCGGCGATGGCGGCAGTGCAGGAGAACCAGAATCAACCGTTCCTGCACGTTGAGCGCGAAGTGCGCAAAGCGGTCAAAACGCGCGCGCTGGAGAAAATAAAACTGTTTGGCTCTGACGGTAAAGCGGAATGACAACATGGATAATATCGAGGTTATTTGTATAGGCGCGGCCATTGTTGATATTCCCCTGCAGCCGGTGAGCAAAAATATCTTTGATGTTGACTCATATCCCTTAGAACGCATCGCCATGACCACCGGGGGGGACGCAATTAACGAGGCAACCATTATTTCCCGACTCGGTCATCGAACGGCATTAATGAGTCGGGTAGGGGACGACGCGGCGGGACATTTTATTCTTGCACACTGTCGCCGGGAGAATATTGATATCCACAGCCTGAAGCAGGATGGCGAAATCGATACCTCCATTAATGTGGGTCTGGTCACCGCCGATGGCGAGCGTACTTTTGTGACTAACCGCAATGGTAGTCTGTGGAAGCTGAATATTAACGATGTGGACTTTGGCCGCTTCTCTCAGGCAAAGCTGCTGTCGCTGGCGAGCATTTTTAATAGCCCGCTGCTCGATGGTAAAGCGTTAACGGAGATATTCACTCAGGCCAAAGCGCACGGATTAATTATTTGCGCCGATATGATTAAGCCGCGGCTTAACGAAACTCTGAACGATATTCGCCAGGCGCTGAGCTACGTCGATTATCTGTTTCCCAATTATGCCGAGGCAAAACTGCTCACCGGCAAAGAGACGCTGGATGATATCGCCGATAGCTTCCTGAACTGCGGGGTGAAAACGGTGGTTATTAAGACCGGCAAGCGAGGCTGCTTTATTAAGCGTGCCGATATGAAGCTGGAAGTGCCGGCGGTTTCAGGCATTACCGCCATCGACACCATTGGCGCAGGGGATAATTTTGCCTCGGGATTTATCACCGCGCTGCTTGAAGGCAAACCGCTGCGCGAGTGCGCGTTGTTTGCTAACGCCACGGCGGCGATCTCGGTGCTGAGCGTAGGCGCCACGACGGGCGTGAAGAACAGAACGCTGGTTGAACAACTTCTCGACGAATATGAAGGGTAATAGCAGCAGATGAAAATGATTTCTTTAGGCAGTACGGATATCACGCTTTCCCGAATGGGATTAGGCACATGGGCCATTGGCGGCGGCCCGGCGTGGAACGGCGATCTCGATCTGCAGATATGTATCGACACCATTGTTGAGGCGCATCGCTGCGGGATCAATCTGATTGATACCGCGCCAGGCTACAACTTTGGCAACAGCGAAGTGATTGTTGGCCAGGCGCTTAAACAGCTGCCGCGCCGCGAAGTCGTTGTCGAAACCAAATGCGGTATCGTCTGGGAGCGCACGGGCAGCCTGTTTAATAAGGTGGGCGATCGCCAGCTGTATAAAAACCTGACGCCCGAGTCGATTCGCGAAGAGGTGGAGGCCAGCCTGCAAAGGCTGGGCATCGATACTATTGATATCTATATGACCCACTGGCAGTCGGTAGAGCCCTGCTTTACGCCAATTGCGGAGACCGTAGCCACGCTGAACGCGCTTAAGAAAGAGGGGAAAATTCGCTCTATCGGCGCGGCGAACGTAGATGCCGGGCATATCAGAGAGTACCTCAAGCACGGCGAGCTGGATATCGTGCAGGCCAAGTACAGTATTCTTGACCGGGCGCTGGAGGCCGAGCTACTGCCGCTCTGTCAACAGAACGGCATTGTAGTGCAGGTCTACTCGCCGCTTGAGCAGGGGCTACTGACCGGGACTATCGGCCGTGATTATGTTCCCGGCGGTGCGCGGGCCAATAAGGTCTGGTTCCAGCGGGAAAATATGCTGCGCGTGATTGATATGCTTGAGCAATGGCAGCCGCTATGCGAAAAATATCGCTGTACCATCCCCGCGCTGGCGCTGGCGTGGATATTAAAGCAAAGCGATCTCATTACCCTGCTGAGCGGCGCTACGGCGCCCGAGCAGGTGCGCGAGAATGTCGATGCGCTGAACATCGCTCTGACCGATGATGATTCATTATTGATGAGGCGAATGGCGGAAGCGCTGGATCCTAAATAAGAGAGAAGACGCGGACCTCTGTTTCTGTGTAAAAGAGTATTAAATCTGTGATTCAGACAGGTTCTTTTGAAAATAAACATGGCCTGTGCGATACTAGAATCTTATTATGACTTTGCAGGAAACAGAGGTGTCATCGTGGCGGCAAAAGACAGGATTCAGGCCATAAAGCAAATGGTGGCTAATGATAAGAAAGTAGCGGTTTCTAATTTAAGCGCAATTTTTCAGGTCACTGAGGAAACCATCCGTCGCGATCTGGAAAAGCTCGAAGATGAAGGTTATTTGACCCGCACGTACGGCGGCGCTGTATTAAATACCAATGCTTTAGCTGACAATATTCATTTTTATAAACGCGCTAAATCTTTTTTAGAAGAGAAGCAGATCATTGCCCGCAATGCATTACCGTTTATAAAGAATAAAACCACCATGGCTGCCGACTCCAGCAGTACCGCGATGGAGTTATTAAAGCTGTTGAAAGAGAGAAACGATCTCACGCTGTTAACCAACTCGGCGGAAGCCTTTCATGAGCTGGCACAGTCTGAAATCAACGTGGTATCTACCGGCGGCGAGCTCAATAAGAATACGCTGTCGCTGCAGGGAAGGATCACTAAGGAAATTATTAGCCGCTATCATGTTGATATTATGGTGATGAGCTGCAAAGGGCTGGATATGCAGAGCGGGGCGCTGGACTCTAACGAAGCGGAAGCGGAAATTAAGAAAACCATGATCCGCCAGGCGACCGAAGTCGCTTTGCTGGTCGATCATTCAAAATTCGATCGCAAAGCCTTCGTCCAGCTCGTGGATTTTAGCCATATTAATTACCTTATCACCAATAAGGCGCCGGGTGCACAGTGGATTGCATTTTGTAAAGAAAATAATATTCAACTTGTTTATTAACATTAAGATTGGCTGTATCGATATTATTTTAATTTGCACCTGGATAATGCCATAAAAATTTAATGATGATGGCTGGCGCGGCAAAAATGATTCTGCCGCGATGGCCATACTTTATATTTTAGCTGAATTTGAGGCATCCAGATGGAACAATGTGACCCTATCGGCGCAAGATTAGACCGCTTACCTTTATCACGATTTCATTTTCGTATTTTTGGCATTATTAGTTTTAGTTTATTAATCACCGGTTTTCTCAGCTATTCCGGCAACGTGGTGCTGGCAAAGTTAGTCAGCAATGGCTGGTCAAATAACTATCTCAACGCCGCATTTACCTCGGCGCTGATGTTTGGCTACTTTATTGGTTCGTTGACCGGAGGTTTTATAGGCGATTATCTCGGGCGACGTAAAGCATTTCGCCTGAATTTACTGATCGTCGGGGTCTCTGCCTGTGCGGCAACCTTTGTGCCCAACATGTACTGGCTTATCTTTTTTCGCTGTCTGATGGGCTGCGGAATGGGGGCGCTGATTATGGTGGGCTATGCCTCCTTTACCGAATTTATTCCGCCCGCGGTACGTGGAAAATGGTCCGCCCGGCTCTCCTTTGTCGGCAATTGGTCGCCTATGCTATCGGCGGCAATTGGCGTCGTGGTGATTGCTTTTTTAAGCTGGCGGATGATGTTTCTGTTCGGCGGAGGAGCCATGCTGCTGGCCTGGTATCTGTCGGGAAGATACTTTATTGAATCTCCCCGCTGGCTGGCCGGAAAAGGGCAGCGCAGCGCCGCTGAAAAGCATCTCCAGCAGGTAGAGTCGCAAATCGAGAGAGAGAAAAACATCACCTTACCGGCCTGGCAAAGCGCGGATCAAACGGCGGATGTGTGTGTGGAAAGCGGCTCTTTCTGGCTGCTGTTTAAAGGCCAGATGCTGCGGCGCACGCTGGTGGCAATCACAGTGCTAATCGCCATGAATATTTCGCTCTATACCATTACGGTGTGGATCCCGACAATTTTCGTCAATTCGGGCATCGACGTGACGAAGTCAATCTTGATGACCGCGATTATTATGATTGGCGCGCCGGTGGGAATATTTATCGCCGCGCTGATTATCGACCGTTTTCCGCGGCGGTTATTTGGCTCATCGCTGCTGATTATTATTGCGGTGCTCGGCTACTTCTATTCGATTCAAACCGCAGAGTGGGCCATCTTAAGCTATGGCCTGGTGATGATCTTTTTCCTGTATATGTACGTCTGCTTTGCCTCGGCGGTGTACGTGCCGGAGCTGTGGCCAACGCATCTCCGGCTGCGCGGTTCAGGCTTTGTCAACGCGGTAGGGCGAATTGTCGCCGTCTTTACTCCCTACGGCGTCGCTGTCCTGCTGACCCGCTACGGCGCGATTACGGTTTTTATGGTGCTCGGGGTGATGCTGGTACTCTGTGCGCTGATCCTGTTCTGCTTTGGCATCGAAACGCGCAAGATATCGCTGGAGGAGATTTCAACGCTGGCCTGAGAAATGCGCCGACAGGGAAAATGCCTGTCGGCACCGGTTATGCGTGGGTTTCCAGCCAGTCGTCCAGGGTATAGAGGGTGGCGCCCGCGGCGGCCATCTCCATAAATGCCTGATTGCTGTCGTGCGGCTGAATATTCACCCCGCGGCAGCCGTCGGTAATGACGTTGACGTTATAGCCCAGATTGAGAGCGTCGAGCACGGTAAACTTGACGCAGTAGTCGGTGGCCAGACCCAGCACCGTGAGTTCGCGAATATCGCGTTCGCGCAGCCACGCATCAAGCTGCGTTTTCTGTCGGTGGCCGTTGTCGAAAAAGGCGCTGTAGCTATCTATGGCCGGATTTTCGCCTTTGTGGAAGACGGCGGCGATATGCTGCTGTTTGAGCAGCGGATGCAGAGCCGCGCCTTCGCTGTTTTGCACGCAGTGATCCGGCCAGAAAGTTTGCGCCAGGCCGTCGAGCTCGCCCTGGGTATAGGGTTCAACCTGATGCTGGCTGGCAAAGCTGCCGTGATTCGCCGGATGCCAGTCCTGGCTGGCTACCACCGTTTCGCCCCGCGTCAGGCTCCAGTCGATAAGCAGGTTGGCGACGTCAACCGTACTATCGCCCTGCGGGACCGCAAGTGCGCCACCGGCGCAGAAATCATTTTGTAAATCGACCAGAAGCAGCGCGCGCTGGGTCATGTGTTTCTCCTTACTCATCGGGGGTCAGTTCGCCGCGCAGGTTCTCCTGCATTGCGCGACGGATAGCCGCAACGTCCAGATCCTGACTCAATAAATAGTGTAGCTTGGTCAGCGTGGCTTCGACGGTCATATCAAAACCGCTAATCACCCCGGCCTGAGCCAGCGCGTTACCGGTGGCGTAACCGCCCATATTCACCTTGCCGGACATACACTGGGTCAGGTTAATCACCACGATACCGCGCTGGCTGGCTTCGGCCAGGACCTGAATAAATTCGCCGTTCTGCGGCGCGTTACCGACGCCATATGAGCGCAGGATCAGCGCTTTGACCGGCTGGCGCAGGAAATTGCGCACGACGTCGGCGGAGATGCCGGGATAAATGGTCACCACGCCAATCGGCTGCGGCGTGATAGGGTGAACCACCAGCTCACCGCTGCCGTGCGGTGCGGGAGGGGTGCCGAGACGGCGAATATGGATCCCGGCTTCCAGCAGCGGCGCCAGGTTTGGCGAAGCGAAGGCGTTAAATCCGTCGGCGTGGGCCTTTGTTGTACGGTTGCCGCGGTAGAGACGGTTGTTGAAGAACAACGACACTTCGTTAATCGGATAGTTGGCGGCGACGTACAGGGCATTGAGGAGATTAATCTGCCCGTCAGAGCGTAGCTCAGCGAGCGGAATTTGTGATCCTGTCACAATGACCGGTTTCCCCAGATTCTCCAGCATGAAGGAGAGCGCCGAAGCGGTAAACGCCATGGTATCCGTACCGTGCAGGATCACGAAACCGTCGTACTGGTCATAACGATCGCGAATATCCTCGGCGATATGCTGCCAGTCTTCCGGCGTCATATCGGAGGAGTCCATCAGCGGAGCATATTCATGAATGGTGAAGTCCGGCATCTCCGGACGGTGAAACTCGGGCATTAAAGCCAGCTGGCGCTGGAGATGGCCGGAAACGGGAATGTAGCCGTGTTCAGAACGCTGCATACCAATGGTGCCGCCAGTATAGGCAACGTAGATAGATTTCTTCTGCATAGCATCGCTTAGGTTAAACGTAGACAGGCGCAGTATATACCCGTCACGCCGCAAGTTGCAGGGGCGTCGGCTGCTTTCGTGTATTGCATGGCTTGCCTGACACAAAAACATTTACGCTGCATCGAGGCGGCAAGCAATGAAATCTGTGGGAGCATAGTGACTATGGGGCCAGCGTTGCTGCGCGTAGCCAGGAAAGAGGCGGCGGGAAGGATGAAGTGAAAAATGCCGCCCCGTGGAATGGGGCGGCGTGGGATTAACGAATGTTGGCGCAGGTCAAGCAGAAGGCGTAGCGATTCTGCGGATCATTAAAGGCCGCCAGCTTGTCGCTTTCGTTTTTCACTGCATTAGCCGCAGCGGCCACCGGCGCAGGCAAATAAGCCTGAACCGCCGCCGGCAGCGCCGCGCGAACGGAACCGGTCAGGCTATCGACTACCATCGAGAAGAAAGTCGGCTCTTCCTGATAATAATTGATATGCCACTCTTTCAGCTTCGCCAGCTCGGCGGCTTTTGCCACCGCGTCGTCAAAGTCGCCGAGGCTGTCGACCAGACCGTTTGCTTTCGCATCTTCACCGGTCCAGACGTGGCCCTGGGCGATTTGGTCGATTTTTTCCGGCGTGCTCTTACGCGCGTTCGCCACCAGGGTGATAAAGCGCTTATAGCCGTTTTCGATGCTGAGCTGCATCAGCTGTTGTACTTCCGGCGGAAGCGCTTTAGTGGTGGAGACATCGGCCAGCGGAGAGGTGGCCACGCCATCGGTATGAACGCCAATCGAGCCGAGCGTATTTTCGACGGTGTTAATTACCCCAAAGATACCGATAGAGCCGGTCAGGGTGCTCGGGTTCGCGACGATATAATCCGCCGGGGTGGAGATCCAGTAGCCGCCGGAGGCCGCCATGCCGCCCATCGATACCACCACCGGTTTGCCGGCCGCTTTTGCCGCCGCCAGCTCTTCGCGAATCACCTCCGAGGCGCTGACGCTGCCGCCAGGGCTGTTTACCCGCAGTACGATAGCTTTCACTTTCGGATCGAGGCGGGCGTCGCGGATCTGCGCAGCGGTAGTGTCGCCGCCGACGTTACCCGGCGTTTCCTCGCCATCCATAATCGCGCCGTTAGCAAAGATAACCGCTATCGCGGAGCCTTTATCGGCAGGCGTTTTCACGGTGTAGTCGTAGTAGCTGATCGCGCTGTAGTTATTATCCGCTTTGCTCCAGCCAAACTGCTTAGTCAGCGCTTTCTCCACTTCGGTAGAGGTGCCAAGCTCGTCAACCAGCTTGTTATCCAGCGCGTACCTGGCGGTGTCGCCATCAACTTTACGCAGACCGTCGAGGACCCCCTGAGCGCCAGGGAACAGCTGCTGTGCGGAGATCTGGCGGTTGGCGGCGATGGTGCTGAGGTAGTTTTGCCACAGTTCGCCAATCCAACGGCTATCCGCCTCGCGCGCTGCCGGGGACATATCATCGCGGATAAACGGCTCTACCGCTGATTTATAAGTGCCGACGCGGAAAACGTGGGTCGATACTTTGAGTTTGTCGAGCAGCGATTTGTAGTACAGGCCGTTGGTCGCGAAACCATGCAGATCCACTTCGCCCTGCGGCGAAAGCCAGATTTTATTGGCGAAGCTGGCCAGATAATACTGCCCCTGGCTGTAGCTGCTGCCAATGGCGTAGACCGGTTTGCCGCTATCGCGGAATTCGCGCAGCGCTTTACCGATGTACTGCATCGATGGCTGATCGCCGCCGGCAAAGTTTTTCAGATCCAGCACGATGCCGGTGATATTGCGGTCGTCTTTCGCCTGGCGAATTGTCTGCACAATATCAAACAGCGAGTTTTCCTGTAGGCGATCCGAGCTGGCGCCAAACAGTTGACGGCCAATGACCCCAAGTTTGCTGCTGGCCGAAGGTTTATCGACCACCACGCCGGTGATATCCATCAGCAGCGCGCCGCGAGTGGTATGCTCTGTTGTGTTACTGCTGAACTGGGCCCAGATACCGACGCAGGCCAGCACCAGCACAAGGAAAACCACGTTCAGTGCGAGCTGGCGAATGAAGTTGAGCACTCGCCATGTCCATTTAAAGATTCCGGCGAGCAGTCGCCAAAGAGTTCGCATGTATTCTCCCTAACCATTATCAAAATAGGGCAAGCCGCAGGGGCTGCCGCGTCTGGCTATCCTAATGAGAGTGCCGACGGTTGTCAGCAGGAATCACCCGCTGGGCTGTAACAAAATCCTTGTGCATGTTAATTTTATGAAAAATGACATCACAGGAGTTACACAGATGGATGCTCTCGAACTACTGGTTAATCGCCGCAGCGCTTCACGTTTGACCGATCCGGCGCCGGCTGGCGAACAGCTGGAAAACATCCTTCGCGCGGGGCTGCGCGCGCCGGACCACGGAACGCTACAGCCGTGGCGCTTCTTCATTATTGCCGATGATGGGCGCGAGCGCTTCAGCCAGCTGCTGGAAAAAGGCGCCGTGGCGGCAGGCGGAGATGAAAAGGCGATTGAAAAAGCGCGCAGCGCGCCGTTCCGCGCGCCGCTGATTATTGCGGTGGTGGCGCGCTGTGAAGATCATCCGAAGGTCCCCAGGTGGGAACAAGAGATGTCGGCGGGCTGCGCGGTGATGGCCATGCAGATGGCGGCCGTGGCGCAGGGTTTTAACGGTATCTGGCGCAGCGGCGCATTAACCGAGAGCCCGGTCGTCCGTGAAGGGTTTGCCTGCCGCGAGCAGGATAAAATCGTGGGCTTTCTTTATCTGGGAACGCCGCAGCTCAAAGCTTCAACCACCATCACTTTGCCGGATACCGCGCCGTTCGTGACGCGCTTCTGAGTCCATTCTCGTTATGCCGGGCGGGCCCGGCTCACCGCCGCCTCCGGGATTGTAGCCCGGCTAAGCGCAGCGCGAGTCGGGTGGAAGCCGTACCAGTGTACCAGGCTCGACACCTTTCCCGGAGGCGGTGCTGGCGCATCTGCCCGGGCGACCAAACCGCGGACGGCTGGGAACCCGTAGCCCGGATAAGGCGCGTCAAGCGCCGCCTCCGGGAATTTAACAGCGATGAGGTTACTTCTGCCGTTTGGCGAATTCGTCTTTCGCTTTCTGAAGCTGCTGCTGGAAGGCCGGGTTGGTATGCAGCGTGGCAACCACCGCCGAACCGACAATCCGCGCCGCGTCGACGTCGCTCTGCCAGTGATAGCCGCAGATCACCCGGCTTTCGCCCAGCTCAAAGCCGCGCTTAAGAATTTCATTTTGCCGCTGCGGATTAATCTCAGCCAGCACCAGCGCGGTGGCCCAGCCGATAGAGGTGTGGCCGGAGGGGTAGGAGCCGTTTTTCGATAGCGTATCCTGTTCCTTGGTGTTACAGGTGGCGACTCCGTAAAACGCAAAGGGGCGAATGCGCATGTATTTCTCCTTCGCCCCTCGCGTGGCCAGGTCGCCGGCATCTTCAATCATATTGGTGAGCAGCTTGTGCAGCTCCGGCGCATCTTTGGCGGTAATGGGCGAGCCGAAGGCACCCGAGAAGGCGTTGGCGACGCCGCCGCCGCTCAGGTTTGCGTCTTCCGCCGCCAGTTTGCCGCGCTCGGTGCCGCGCAGCAGGCGTCCCTTCTCATACATGGCCTGATCGTTTAAAAACGCGATACTGCCCACCTCCGGCGGCGGCGGTAGCAGCGCGAGGCTGTCGATAGCCTGCGCATTGGTCAGGTAGTAGAGATCCGGTTTGGTGGTGACGTCGTTACCGGCGGGAACCAGGGCGAAAGCGTTGATGGAGAAGAAACTGGCCAGGCAAAGGGCGAGAACACGCTTTTTCATGAAAACTTCCTTACGTTGTTATATGTCCAGACAAAACAGAATTTTTTGTTGTTACATTTCTGTCATTTTTTAGTAAAGGGTAAAATGACGACGAAAAAGCGGGCCCGCATCGCAAAATCGGTTTTTTGTCTGCTTAATGAGCAACCATACGCGATTTCGGACTGTCGCACTTACCACTCCGCCATTTGGGCGCTACCATATCGGGATTGCAATGACAGGAGATGTCCATGAGCGAGCAAGCCATTCGTTTAACGCAATACAGCCACGGAGCCGGTTGCGGATGTAAAATTTCCCCTAAAGTGCTGGAAACCATCCTGCAGAGCGACCAGGCCAAATTTATTGACCCGAATCTGCTGGTGGGGAATGAAACCAGCGATGATGCCGCGGTCTACGATCTCGGCAACGGTACCTCGATTGTCAGTACTACCGACTTTTTTATGCCGATCGTCGATAATCCGTTCGACTTTGGGCGCATTGCCGCGACAAACGCCATCAGCGATATTTTCGCTATGGGCGGCAAGCCGATAATGGCCATCGCTATCCTCGGCTGGCCCATCAATACGCTGGCGCCGGAAATTGCCCGTCAGGTAGTTGATGGCGGGCGTTTTGCCTGCCAGCAGGCGGGGATCGCGCTGGCCGGGGGCCACTCGATTGATGCGCCTGAACCCATCTTCGGTCTTGCGGTGACCGGCGTGGTTCCGACCGAGCGGGTGAAGAAAAACAGTACCGCTCAGGCCGGATGCAAACTCTACCTCACGAAACCGCTGGGTATCGGCGTGCTGACCACTGCCGAGAAAAAGTCGCTGCTGAAGCCGGAACATCAGGGGCTGGCGACGGAAACCATGTGCCAGATGAACCTCGTCGGCTCGGCGTTCGCCAACATTGACGGCGTGAAGGCGATGACCGACGTCACCGGCTTCGGACTGCTGGGGCATCTGAGCGAAGTGTGCCGCGGCGCGGGCGTACAGGCGCAACTCACCTATGCCAGTATCCCGAAACTACCGGGCGTGGAAGAGTATATTGCGGCCGGTGCGGTGCCGGGCGGAACCGGGCGAAACTTTGCCAGCTACGGGCATCTGATGGGCGAAATGCCGCCTGAGTGGCGCGATCTGCTGTGCGATCCGCAAACCTCCGGCGGCCTGCTGCTGGCGGTAACGCCGGAAGCCGAGGACGAGGTGCTGGCAGCAGCCGCTGAATATGGCATCACGCTGACCGCTATCGGCGAGCTGGTGACCGCCCGCGGCGGACGCCCTATGATCGAGATTCGTTGATTTCATGCGGCTGTTTATTGCAGAAAAGCCGAGTCTCGGCCGCGCCATTGCCGATGTGCTGCCAAAACCGCATCGCAAAGGCGATGGTTATATTGAATGCGGCAACGGACAGGTGGTCACCTGGTGTATCGGCCACCTGCTGGAGCAGGCTCAGCCGGACGTCTATGATGAGCGCTATGCGCGCTGGAATCTGCTCGACCTGCCTATCGTTCCGGAAAAGTGGCAGCTCCAGCCCAAGCCCTCGGTGACCAAACAGCTTAACGTGATTGAGCGTTTGCTTGGCGATGCGCAGGAAGTGATCCACGCGGGTGACCCGGACAGAGAAGGTCAACTGCTGGTGGACGAGGTGCTCGACTACCTGCAGCTGGCGCCGGAAAAGCGCCAGCAGGTGCAGCGCTGCCTGATTAACGATCTCAACCCGCAGGCGGTGGAGCGGGCGATTAACCGCCTGCGCGCCAATAGCGAGTTCGTTCCGCTGTGCGTCTCGGCGCTGGCTCGCGCCCGCGCCGACTGGTTATATGGGATCAATATGACCCGCGCCTACACCATCCTTGGGCGTAACGCGGGTTATCAAGGGGTGCTATCGGTCGGACGCGTGCAAACGCCGGTGCTTGGCCTGGTTGTACGCCGCGATGAAGAGATTGAAAACTTCGTCGCCAAAGACTTCTTCGATGTGAAGGCGCATATCGTCACCCCGAAGGAGGAGCGTTTTGTCGCCACCTGGATCCCCAGCGAGGCCTGTGAACCCTACCAGGATGAAGAGGGACGGCTGCTGCATCGTTCGCTTGCCGAACATGTGGTCAAGCGCATTGAGGGCCAGCCGGCGACGGTGACCGCTTATAACGACAAGCGGGACTCCGAGCCAGCGCCGCTGCCGTTCTCCCTCTCGGCGCTGCAGATTGAAGCCGCGAAGCGCTTCGGTTTTAGCGCGCAGAACGTGCTGGATATCTGCCAGAAGCTGTATGAAACCCATAAGCTGATTACCTATCCGCGTTCGGACAGCCGCTATCTGCCGGAAGAGCATTTTGCCGGACGACATGCGGTGCTGAACGCCATCAGCGTACATGCGCCGGACCTGCTGCCGCAGCCGGTAGTGGACCCGGAGATCCGCAACCGCTGCTGGGACGATAAAAAGGTCGATGCCCACCACGCCATTATCCCCACCGCGCGCAGTTCGCAGGTGAAGCTCAGCGACAACGAAGAAAAGATTTACACCCTGATTGCCCGCCAGTATCTGATGCAGTTCTGCCCGGATGCGGTGTTCCGAAAGTGTCAGATCGATCTTGATATCGCCAACGGTAAGTTTGTGGCCAAGGCGCGTTTTCTGGCAGAAGCGGGCTGGCGAACCCTGTTAGGCAATAAAGAGCGCGATGAAGAAAACGACGGCATGCCGCTGCCGGTGGTCGCTAAAGATGATGAGCTCCTGTGCGAAAAAGGGGAAGTGGTGGAGCGCCAGACCCAGCCGCCGCGGCACTTTACCGACGCCACGCTGCTGTCGGCGATGACCGGTATTGCCCGCTTTGTGCAGGATAAAGACCTGAAGAAAATTTTGCGCGCCACGGACGGTCTCGGTACGGAGGCGACCCGCGCCGGAATTATCGAGCTATTGTTCAAACGCGGTTTTCTGACCAAGAAAGGGCGCTATATCCACTCTACCGATGCCGGTAAGGCGCTTTTCCATTCGTTGCCGGAGATGGCGACGCGTCCGGACATGACTGCCCACTGGGAGTCGATTCTGACGCAAATCAGCGAGAAACAGTGCCGTTATCAGGATTTCATGCAGCCGCTAGTCGGGACGCTGTTCCAGCTTATTGACCAGGCCCGTAGCACGCCGGTACGCCGCTTCCGCGGAATTGCGGCGCCGGGGGAGGGGAAGAAAAAGAGCGCGCCCCGTAAGCGAGCGGTGAAGAAAGCAGTGTCAGCGGATAAGTCCGGCGGCGAGGCAAACCCATAGCCCTGGCTCTCTGGTCGACAGCCTTTGTCCGGGGAGCTTATTCTCTTATCCCGCGATTCAATTCGCGGGATTTTTCTTTTTCCGGTTTGACTTCTCTTGCTGTGAATCATTATTTCTAATAATAGATTATCTCTTTAATATTAATTTATTGCTGATATTTATTTAAAACGCACCAAAGCCATTTAAAGATTGCGGGTTTATAAGGACTTTATTTTATTATTGGCGTGATTCCGACGGATTAATTCTGCGCACAGCAAAGCCTGTGCCTTCGCGTGCAATATATGAATACAGGGATGGCAAATGATAATAGGAATAGATTTAGGAACGACAAATAGCCTGGCCGCCGTATGGCAGGAGGGTAAAGCCGTTTTAATTCCCAATGCGCTGGGGAAATTTCTTACGCCAAGCGTGGTGAGCATTGACGATGACGGCATGGTGCTGGTGGGGGAGGCGGCCCGCGATCTTCAGCTGACACGTCCCGCCAGCTGTGCGGCTAACTTTAAACGCATTATGGGCACTTCTCAGACCATGATGCTGGGAAAACAGGCGTGGCGCGCGGAAGAGCTCTCTTCACTGGTGCTGCGCCAGTTAAAAGAAGACGCCGAGAATTTCCTTGGCGAACCGGTGACGGAGGCGGTGATTAGCGTTCCCGCCTGGTTTAGCGACGTGCAGCGTAAAGCGACCAAAATCGCCGCCGGTATGGCCGGGCTGACCATCAGCCGTCTGATCAACGAACCCACCGCTGCGGCGTTGGCTTATGGGCTGCACAACCAGGAAGATGAACATCAGTTCCTGGTTTTTGATCTTGGCGGCGGCACGTTTGATGTCTCAATCCTCGAACTGTTCGACAACATTATGGAAGTCCGCGCCAGCGCCGGAGATAACTTTCTCGGCGGCGAAGATATCGTGGATATTCTGATCGAGGCGTTTCGCCTTCGGCAGCAGTTCCCGCAGCAGATCGAATGGCGGGAACCCACGCTGCAGCGGCAGCTGCGGGTGGAAGCCGAAAGAGTTAAGCGGGTGCTGAGTCTGCGTGAAACCGCAATTTTCAGCGCGGAAATCGAGGGTGAATGCTATCAGTGGGAGATTACCGAAGCGTATTTTCAGCTGCTGCTGGGATCTTTTTTCGCCCGCATTCGCGCGCCTCTCGAAATGGCGATTCGCGATGCGCGGCTTGATATTGCGCAGCTGGATCAGGTGGTCCTGGTCGGCGGAACCACGCGTATGCCGCTGATCCGTAAACTGGTGACGCAGCTCTTTGGGCGCCTGCCGGCGATGCATTTGAATCCGGATGAAGTGATTGCCCAGGGCGCGGCAATTCAGGCTGCGCTCAGGATGCACAAGCGTGAACTTGAGGATGTGGTCGTCACGGATGTTTGTCCGTATACCCTGGGCGTAGATGTCTCAAGATCGCTGGGCCATACCCGGGAGTCGGGTTATTTTGCGCCGATTATTGAACGCAACCGCAGCATCCCCTGCAGCCGGATGCGGGATTTTTATACCATCAGGGATGATCAGACCCACGTCGATTTCAAAATCTACCAGGGCGAGAGCCGGATGGTGGAGGACAATATCTTCCTTGCCGAAATGTCTATTGCCGTGCCGCCAAAACCGGCGGGAGAAGTCAAAATAGAAGTGCGTTTTACCTACGATATCAATGGACTGCTCGAAGTTGATATTCACGTGCCCTCAACCGGCAACCGCAGTAGCCTGCTAATAGAACAGCATCCTGGCACGTTGACGGAAGAGCAGATCCAGCAATCGCGGGCAAAACTCCGTGCGCTGAAAATCCATCCTCGCGATGAGCAGGCAAATCTGGCGCTGATGGCGCGGCTCGATCACCTCTATCAGTTGAGCCTCGGCGAGACACGCGAATGGATCGGCGACTGTTCGCTGCGGTTCCGCTCCCTGCTGGAAAGCCAGGAGCGCGATCGGATTGCCCGTTTTCGCGAACAGGTTGATCCGCTCCTTGACGGCATTGACGCGGAGCGACTGCTATGAATTGCTGGGAGGTTTTAGGGTTAGCGCCGGGAGCGGAAACCCGCGAAATTAAGCGTCGTTTTGCGCAACTGGTAAAGATTAACCGTCCGGAGGATGACGCCCCGGCGTATCAGCGGCTGCGCCACGCCTATGAGGAGGCGCTCTCCTGGGAGCCGACCAATGATGTTCTGCCTGCGCAGCATGACGTGGTGGAGCATCAACCGGCGACATCAGAGCACGGAGCACCGGCACCTATTGGCGTTGCGCCATCGCGTATTCCGTTACCCCGCGCCTCGCGTCCGCAGC
Source organism: Klebsiella sp. CN_Kp066 (assembly GCF_040065135.1). NCBI lineage: Bacteria > Pseudomonadati > Pseudomonadota > Gammaproteobacteria > Enterobacterales > Enterobacteriaceae > Klebsiella > Klebsiella sp. CN_Kp066. Next base: position 78,437 of record NZ_JBEAIU010000040.1, read on the forward strand.
CAGAACCCGTCTCTCCTGGCTCCACGCTAAGCTGGCGAAGCGTGCTTGACGAGCTGCTTATGGCGAACGAAAGCAAGCCTCAGGAGGCTGAAAAGCAGCTGGCCGATGCTGTCGCCAGGCTTGCCTGGTCAGATCTGAAATCCCGCTTACTGTTTGAGGAAAATCTGGCGTTAACGTTGAGCCGGGTGTTTCGTCCTTTGCTGATGTTGGCAGCGGCAGAAAAGTTTAAGTGGAATTTGAATTCCGGAGGCAATTTTCAGACCGCCTGCAGCGTCATTAATGAGAAATGCGCGCTCTGGCGGCTGCTTGCCGCGGAAATCGGACCGCTGTTTTTTGCCGATATGACGGCGATCGAGGAAATCGAAAGCGGCGATCGGCTTAAGGCGCTTTATCAGAACTATGCGCAGGATGCGGAGAACAGACCGTGGTTTGATGCGGTGGTCTTAACCCACATCGCTCAATACGACCTCTCTTCCGCGCTGCTGGGCCTGGTGATTGAGCAGATTGAATGGTCATTTAAAGCGCAGAAAACGCTCCGCAACTGGTCGCTTAGCGAACGCTTTTATGCGTTAGAGACGATTCACCCGGTGGGATATAAAAAACTTTGCGCTGCTCTCGGCTGCATCGACGGTGTTTACCATACTTCGAAAAAGGTGGTGAGCTATATCAAAGCGGCAGAGCTGAAGCACGCCGTGTCCCGCTACAATCTTGGTCTTCTCTATGAACTGGGAGAAGATGTAGAGCAAGACGCTATCCGCGCATTCTTCTGGTACGCCTGCGCGGCAAAACAGGGCGATGCGGACGCGCAGTATGCGTTGGGACTGTGCTATCGAAACGGAAGTGGCACCGTTCAGGATGACCAGCAGGCTCTCGTCTGGCTACAAAAAAGTGCTGAACAGGGGAAGGCTATTGCCCGGTATGAACTCGGGCGCCTCTACTATGATGCTGCTTCTCCGCATTTGCGTGACGGCGCGCTGGCTCTTCATTGGCTGGGCAAAGCGGCGCAGCAGGGGCTGGCGTTCGCGCAAAATAGTCTGGGCACTCTCTATTACGAAGGCCGCATGGTAGATAAAAACTATTCGCTGGCTCTGGAATGGTTTAGTCAGGCAGCCCGCCAGGGGAATACGCTGGCGCAATATAACCTCGGGCAATTATACAGCAACAATGAAACCGGCTTAGCCGATTACCCAAAAGCATTATACTGGTTAACTCAGGCAGCAAATCAGAATTATGGCGATGCGCAATTCAAACTCGGATTCCTCTATTTTGCCGGAGAGGATATCCCGCAGAATATGCCGGAGGCTATACGCTGGCTGACCTGTGCATCCCGACATCATTATGTTGATGCTTTTAATCTATTGGGATCCATCTACCTCGGCGGCCATGGCGGGGTACCGGTGGACTATAGTCAGTCTCTGTTCTGGTACGAGAAAGCGGCGAAGCGTGGACATACCAGCGCCCAGAATTTAGTGGCCTTTATGTATGCCAATGGCGTTGGAACGGAAGAGAATGCGATTATCGCCTGGGCCTGGATCCTGATATCCGGCGGCAATGATCCCAGAATAAAGCAGGAGCAAATTCGCCGCAAAATGTCCGGACGCGATCTGGCGGAAGCAGAGGAGATTGCTCGTCAATATAGGCAAAAATATCGGCTGAATACGCCTGAATTTGAGGATGACGATTGAAATTGCGGATAAGCGCTTTTATTTGTTTGTGACGTAACAATAAAAGCGTAATCAACGCCTCAGCCTGAATCACTCTCTTTGGCTGAGGCGTGATGACTGGCTTAAATCACACCCTGAGCCAGCATAGCGTCAGCAACCTTCACGAAACCGGCGATATTGGCGCCGCGCACGTAGTTGGTCTGCTTCGCTTCGCCGCCGTACTGCACGCAGGCGTGGTGAATATCCAGCATGATGTGGTGCAGACGCGCATCCACTTTTTCCGCTTTCCAGCCCATGCGCGCGGCGTTCTGCGCCATTTCCAGGCCGGAGGTGGCGACGCCGCCGGCGTTCGCGGCTTTACCCGGCGCGAACAGTACGCCCGCTTCAAGGAACAGATCGGTGGCAGCGATGGTGGTTGGCATATTGGCGCCTTCCGCTACGGCCTTCACGCCGTTAGCGATCAACTGACGGGCGGCATCGACGTCCAGCTCATTCTGCGTCGCGCACGGCAGCGCGATATCCACCGGTACGGACCACGGCTGTTTGCCTTCCAGATAGGTCAGGCCAAACTCGCGCGCGTAATCCGCTACGCGGCCATGGCAACGCTCTTTAATGTCGATCAGGCGCGCCAGTTTTTCTTTGGTGAAGCCTGCCTCGTCGACGACGGTGCCGTTAGAGTCGGACGCTGTAATCACCCGCGCGCCAAGCTCCATTGCTTTCTCGATGGCGTACTGCGCCACGTTGCCAGAGCCGGAAACCGCCACGCGAGCGCCTTCAAATCCCAAACCATGGCGCTTAAGCATCGCTTCGGTAAAGTAAATCAGGCCATAGCCGGTGGCTTCCGGACGAATCAGGCTGCCGCCGAAGGAGAGACCTTTGCCGGTAAATACGCAGGCGCTGTTGTTAGAGAGCTTACGCATCATCCCGGCCATAAAGCCGACTTCACGACCGCCTACGCCGATATCACCGGCAGGCACGTCGGTATCCGGCCCCAGATGACGATACAGTTCGGTCATCAGCGCCTGGCAGAAACGCATGACTTCGCCGTCGCTCTTGCCTTTAGGATCGAAATCGCTGCCGCCTTTACCGCCGCCCATAGGCAGGGTGGTCAGGGCGTTTTTGAAGGTTTGTTCAAAGCCAAGGAATTTCAGAATCGACAGGTTTACGGAGGGGTGAAAACGCATACCGCCCTTGTACGGGCCGATGGCGGAGTTGAACTGCACGCGCCATGCGCGGTTAACCTGAACCTGGTTACGGTCATCAACCCAAACGACGCGGAACTGGATAGCACGCTCCGGTTCAACCAGACGTTCCAGCAAATTCATCTGGCGATAGCGCGGATTTTCCTCAAGGAAGGGCCACAGGGTGGTCATCACCTCGCGGACGGCCTGAGCAAATTCAGTTTGATTTGGATCGCGCTGTTGAACGCGGGCGAGAAAACCTTCCAGAGTGCACGTCTGATCCATAGATATAATTTCCCCTTATGGTTGTGGTTGCGTCTATTTATTATGATTCGGCCCTTGAAAAAGCCGATTTTCCGACTATACCACCGGGAATCGTTAGGTAAGCAAGGAAAAATTGTTCGGAAAGCAAAATTTATAATCAGGCATGGGTCATAATCAAAAACGATGACCGCCGCCTGACAGAATTAGCGGGAGAGGAGAGCGGCGCGCTGGGCGATAAAGGCTTCCAGCAGGGGGATGTCCGCTGGCGCAAGGTTGAAGCTAAAGGCCTCCTGCGGTGAACACCAGCGCAGCTGACTGTCATAGCGGGCGATGGGTTCGCCGCTAAAATGAGGGACCCACCAGGCGTGAAGATGAATCAGGCGAGCGGAAATTTCGCGCCGATGGCTGGCGATATAGCATCCCGGGCTGGCGTCGATCTCCAGCTCTTCCCGGAGCTCGCGGGCCAGCGCCTCGGCCTGGGTTTCGCCGGGTTCGACTTTACCGCCGGCAAATTCCCACATCCCCGGCTGATCCGCGTGGGGAGGGCGCTGCGCCAGCAAAATTTGCCCGTTGCGTTCGATAATGGCGGCAACAACATCAAGAGTTTTTAGCATGTGAATCATCGTTCTGTACTGAAGAATCGCCTATTATCACCGCCCTGGTACTCTGCAAACAACCCTGAATCCGCTGGAGAAACTTCGTGCTTGATCGTTATCTGCATCCGCGTTTGAAACCTGCTCTCAACGCCACCGCCGCTCTGCTGGATCGTCCAGCCGTCTCTCCCGACGGTCTGACCCTGCTTGGCTTTGCAATTGGCGTACTGGCGCTGCCGTTTTTAGCCCTGGGCTGGTATCAGGCGGCGCTGGCGGCGATAGTGCTTAACCGCCTGCTGGACGGCCTCGACGGCGCGCTGGCCCGGCGACGCGGGTTGACCGATGCAGGCGGTTTTCTCGATATTTCCCTCGATTTTCTGTTTTACGCCCTGGTGCCGTTTGGCTTTATTCTGGCCGAGCCGGCTCACAACGCGCTGGCGGGCGGCTGGCTGCTTTTCGCGTTTATCGGTACCGGCAGCAGCTTTCTCGCCTTTGCCGCGCTGGCGACAAAGCATCAGATCGCCAATCCGGGCTACGCCCACAAATCGTTTTACTATCTTGGCGGACTGACGGAAGGGACGGAAACCATCGCGCTGTTTGTGCTGAGCTGTCTGTTCCCGGCGTGGTTTGCCTGGCTGGCGTGGATTTTTGGCGCGCTGTGCTGGCTGACGACCTTTACGCGGGTGTGGAGCGGATACCTGACCCTGAAACAGGTAAGAGAGTGATGAGCAGGTTTTGTGCCGGGCGGCGGCTGACGCCTTGCCCGGCATACGGGTTCGAAGCCGTCTGCGGGCCGGTAACCCGGACAGATGCGCCGCATCGCCTCCGGGAAACTCTGCCACTCTGCGCTCTGCTCCCGGGGGCGGCGCTTAACGCGCCTTGCCCGGACTACGGGTTCACCGTTGTCTGCAGTCCGGTAGCCCGGACAGATGCGCAGCATCGCCTCCGGGAAACTCTGTCACTCTGCGCGCGGCTCCCGGGGGCGGCGCTTAACGCGCCTTGCCCGGGCTACGGGTTCACCGCCGTCTGCGGGCCGGTAGCCCGGACAGATACGCCGCATCGCCTCCGGGAAACTCTGCACTCTGCGCTTTGCTCCCGGGGACGGCGCTTAACGCGCCTTGCCCGGGCTACAGGTTCAGTGCCGTCTGCAGTCCGGTAGCCCGGACAGATGCGCAGTATCGCCTCCGGGAAATTCAGCTACGCTGCGCTTTGCTCCCGGGGGCGGCGCTTAACGCGCCTTGCCCGGACTACGGGTTCTGACGACCTTGGCACAGGTGCCTGAGTCTAAGAAAAAATCAGCGCCACCCAAAAAATAACAGCCTTGGTGGTACGGCGAATCAGGAGTGAATTAGTTTGTAAGGCTGGCCAGAACCAGGCCAAAACCCACCCCAGCGCTGAGAATTAGTGTCAGGATCGCATTGCGCCATACGCGCCAGTGTTTGCCGAAAGTATCGGGATCGGATTTGTGTTTATGCCAGGTTTGCCATGCAACGGCGACAGTAGCCACAATGGGCAAACCCACCATAAATGTCAGAATGAGATTTTCGATATACTCGGTATTAATGGTCAATTTCATCGTCCTTTATCATTAACGTGCCGGGCAAATCCATCGCCCGGCATCAAAGCCGCGATATCACTCCGGCTTGCGATCGCCAGTCGCAATCGGATTTTTCGGATCGCTGCTCCACTCGTACCAGCCGCCGTCGTAGACCGAGACGTTGTTCCAGCCCATCGCCCTGGCGTACATAAACGTTTCTGAGGCGCGCCATCCGGTGCCGCAGTAAAAAGAGACCTGCTGGCTCGGCAGAATATTCCATGATTTCCACATCGCGGCGATATCATCAGCGCTACGCATGGTGCCGTCCGGATTATGGAAATCCTCCATATGGGTGGAATCGCTTCCGGCATGACCCCAGCGAGCCCCGGCAATTTCGCCCTTCGGCTTGATATAGCTGTAGCCGCTGGTGGTACCGATAAACTCCGGCCAGGAACGGATGCTGACCAGCGAAGCATCCTGACGATGCAGCAGGGCGCGAGCCTGCTCGGTATTGAGCATCAGCTGCGGCTGGCCCGGGATGGGGGCGCCAAAATCCGGTTCAGGTTTCTGTTCTGGCGGCGTTCCGCGCTCAACCGGCAGACCGGCATCGGACCAGGTCTTCCAGCCGCCGTCGAGCAGGCGCACATCCTTCACGCCGGCGTAGAGCATAATCTGCGCCACGCGGGCGGCGGCATACACGTCGCGACCGTACAAAATTACCGTGGTGTCATGGCGAATGCCGTGTTTTGCCAGCATCGCTTTAAGCTGCGCGTCGGACACTTTATTCCATAGCGGTTCGCTCTCCACCTCGTTAGTGTCGATATAACCGGCGCCCGGAATATGGCTCAGCAGATAAAACTTCGGCGCGCCCCAGGCGGCTTCAAAAACTTTCCATTCACCGGCAGGCGCGGCGGTAACCGGCTCGCCGCGCTGGAGGTCGTGCAGCCACTGCGGATATACCAGCTGTTCAAAATGCGGCAGCTTTTGCAGGCGACCTGCCTGGCTCAGGGCATCGCCGAGGGAGCTGAGATGAGTGAAACCAGCAGCCTGAAGGCGCGCCGCGACTTTCGCGTTGTCGTCGGCGTTGCCGTATAGCGCAATTGGCGTAGAGGTCTGCAGATTGTGCAGCTTAGCCCAGGCGCTCAGCTGTTCGTCGTTCATCGCGCCAAGCCAGCTGGCTGACAGGTTAAGCGCCTGCGGTTCATGACCCTGAGGACCGTTAGCGCTTTGCGGCCAGCCGTTATAGAAAGCGCTGAGACGCGTATCAATAGCGACGCCGTTCTGCTGTTGCAGCGTGGAGAGCGTTAGCGTTGGCATGGATTCAGCGGCGGAGGTGGAAGCAGCAAGCCCCATCAGGAGGGCGAGTGCGGTCAATTGAGAAACACGTTTCATCGAAATGCCCGACAGTAGAAAAATGAGCGGCAATTCTCGGCGTTCTCAGCGGAAAAATCCTTGCGATAGCGCAGGCTTTCATTGCCACTGGCTCATATGCAAACAGCGCCCGCCGACGGGAGAGTCCTGGCGATCGTGCGTCACCAGCAGCGCCGGAATGGCCAGCCGCGCCAGTTCGTCGAATACCCAGCGGCGAAAATCGGCGCGCAGCTCAACGTCAAGTCGATTAAAGGGCTCATCAAGCAGCAGCGCCCGCGGTCGGGCTAGCAGGGCGCGCATCAGGCTGACCCGCGCCCGCTGGCCGCCGGAAAGGGTGGCCGGATCGCGGCTGTAGAAACCCTCCAGACCGGCGCGCTCCAGCGCCTGTTCTACCTGCGGTTTTCGCTGGGAACGTTGGACGTCAGCGGGCAGCGCCAGCCGCAGATTTTGTCCGACGCTGAAGTGGTCAAACAGCAGCGCGTCCTGGAACAGGATGCCGATACGCCGCCGCTCGGTGGGTAAACTGTCGCAGCGCTGGTTATCCAGCCACAGCTCCCCTGCGGCGCGGAAATCTTCCGCCAGCGCGCCCACCATCCAGGCGAACAGCGTCGATTTGCCGCTGCCGGAGGGGCCCATCAACGTCAATATCTCGCCCGCTGCGACCGAAAAATCGACGTCGCGCAGCAGCGGCTGTCCGTTGAGTCTGAGAGTCAGGTTTTTGACGATCAACATTAGCGTAATCCTTGTCGATAGCGGCCAATCGGCCAGGCCAGCAGAGCGGTGAGAGCAAAGAACATCGCCGGTAGCAGCAACTGCCACAGCGCCTGCGCGGCGAGGGTGGCGATATCGCCGCCGCTGCTCAGCGCCACGGCTTCGCTGGTCAGCGTTGGGATCCGCCCGCCTCCCAGCCATAACGTCGGTAGATATTGCGCAATGCTTACCGAAAAGCCCACCGCCAGCGCCGTCAGCAGCGGACGCGTCAGGGCAGGTAAGGTGACCAGCCAGAAGATACGCCCCTGATGCCAGCCGAGGGTTCGGGCAACCAACTCCGCGCGCGGATCGGCCGCGCGACGCGCGGGATGCAGAATAAACAGCATCCATGGTACCACCCATAGCAGATGGCCCCATAAAACGGTAAGCCACTCGCCGTCCTGCCACGTATACAGCGCCAGCTGGTATTGCCCGTCCACCAGCGGCAGCGCCGGTAAAATTAGCGGCAGCCAGATCCAGCCGCCGAAGCGGGAAGGGCCAAGCTCCAGCCACAGCAGGCAAACGACCGCGCCGAGAAGCGCAGAGCAGAAACCGAGCCACAGACTGTTGCCGATGCTATCGCCGAGCGGAGCACGACTCTGCGCCGTCGCCGCCAGCAGCAGCGCGCAGAGCGCGCCACACAGCGGCAGGAGAATCGCGAAGCTTTTCCCGACGAGCGCCCGCGGCTGCGGGCGGCGGATCCCCTGAACCGGTGGGATCCGCCGCCGCCAGACGCGCCAGGCTCCCCATGCCAGCAGCGCCATCATGACGAGCGTCAGCAGTAATACCAGGCTGGCAAGGGCCCCTTTGGCCTGCTGTTGTTCATCGCCCTGGCTCAACCATTGCCAGGCCAGCACCGCCAGCGTCGGCGGGTTGCCCGGCCCAATTACCAGCGCGACATCAACCGCCGAAAGGCTCCAGGCGGCGGTCGCCAGTAGCGCGATCGCCAGCGCTGGCAGCAGTGCAGGTAACACTAGCCACTTCAGGCACTGCCAGCGGCCATAGCCGAGGCTTTTTAATACCGTAGCCTGTCCCGCCAGCCGTTTCTCACCTAACAGGCCGTAAACCACCCACAACAGAAATGCGCTCTCTTTGACCGCCATCGTCAGACCCAGGCCAATGCCGTAGCGGTCAACTGGCGGAATGAAAAAGGGCAGCAGGCGAGAGAGCCAGCCGCCTTCAGCAAATAGCAGCAGGGCGGCGGTAGCGAAGGCGACATGGGGTACCGCCAGCAGCAGCGGCAGCCTGGCTGCCAGCCGGCGCCAACCGCTTGATGGCCAGAGTGCGGCAACAACCGAGAGCGTGATGATCAGCGCGCCGCCAACCGAGAGCAGGGTTGAGACGAGAGTCGCCGCCAGCGCCTGCCAGAACTGCGGATCGGCAACCAGCGACTGCCAAAGCGTCAGGCGCAGCGCCGGAAGCGTCATCATAGAAACGGCCGGCAGCAGCGGGAGATAGATCAGCGCGACGGCGGCCCAGGCCAGCAGCCTTAGTGCGTGCCGTAGCGGCGCAGCCATTCCTGCTCCAGCGCTTCTACCCAGGCCGAGTGCGGTTCTCCCAGCATTGGCGGCAAATCCTGCGGCACAACGGCGTTGAAGGACTGGCGCTCATCTGCCGTTAACTTCGCCGGATCCAGCACGCTGGGGTCGCCCCACACCGCCGGGTCGGCCTTGCGCAGCTGCGCCTGCGGTGAGAGCAGGAAATTGGCGACAACTTTCGCCCCTGCCGTCGCGCGGGCGTTAGTCGGGATCGCCACAAAGTGGACGTTGCCGAGCATCCCCTGGCTAAAACCGAAGCCGTAGCTGTCTTTCGGCAGCTCGCCGCTGGCCGCTTTTTGCTGCGCGTGCAGCGGGTTGAAGGTGATTGACAGCCTGAGGACACCGTTCGTCAGCATGGTATCCATACGGGCGGGCGAAGCCGGGAAGTCGCGGCCCTCGCGCCATAGCAGAGGGTGAAGCTGGTCAAGGTATTGCCACAGCGGCGCGGTCGCGGCGGCGAAGTTGGCCTCTTGCGGCGGCTGACGCAGGGCGTCAGGATCTGGGGTCAGCGTCAGCAGCAGCTGTTCGAGAAAGGCGGTACCGGTAAAATCCGGCGGCCGCGGATAGGTAACGCTACCGGGGTGCGCGGCGGCGAAAGCCAGCAGCCCCTGCGGATCGTTGGGCGCGTCGGGCGTTTGCGAACGGCGGGCGATAAAAGTGAGCTGCGCGCCGCCCCACGGCGACTCCGCCCCGTCGGTAGGAATGGAGAAATCTTCGCGCACCGACTTTTGCGTATCGACAAAGCGCCAGTTGGGCAGGGTTTCCGCCCACTGGGTTTGCAGCAGATTTGCGCTTTTCAGGGTGCGGAAATTCTCGCCGTTAACCCACAGCAGGTCGATAGAACCGCCAGAACTGCGTCCGGCGCGGGCTTCGCTTTGAATGCGCTTTACCGCGTCGGCGGCATCGGCGATATGCACGATGCGCAGATCGATGGCATAGTCGCGCTTCACCTCTTCGCTGACCCAGTCGAGATAGCGGTTAACCGCCGGATCGCCGCCCCAGGCGTTAAACCACACCGTCTGGCCGCGAGCCTCTTGTTGCGTGGATTGCCAGTTGGCGCTGGCGGACAGCGGAGAAAGCAACAGCAAAGCGAAGACCAACAAACTACGCATAACCACTCCTTATGGTTTCGAATCGGTGGGAAGCGGGCATAACCCCTGGGCGGGGATCGCCATCGCCGAATTAAAGCGCGCTGACAGGTTTTGTAACCCGATCAGCGCCGTGAGTTCGGTCAGCGCTTGAGCATCAAACTGTCCCGCCAGCTTATCGCGCAGCGCGTCGTCGACGGCCGGAGGCGTCATGCTGGCCGCTTCGGCATACTCCAGCGCCAGCCGCTCGCGTTCGCTGAATAGCGCGCTATCTCGCCATCCGGCTACAGCCAGGAGTTTATCGCTGCCGCCGCTGCGCTCCGCCAGCTTCATGCTGGTGATATCAATACAAAACTTGCACAAACACAGCTGCGCGATGCGGGCGCTGACCAGCGAACGCAGCACCGGCTCGAGGGGCGAGCGTTTGCGTTCCAGATAACCGACGAACATCGACACCAGATAAAAGACCAGCGGAATGCGGCCCCACCAGCGAATAGGGCTCAGCACCTCGCCGTAGTGGCGGCGATGCAGCCAGGCCTGCGGGCGCAGAATCAGGGGAATTGACTTCAGGGGGGGTAAGCTCATCGTGAACGCCTCTTTTGTTGTTCAAGATAGAGTGCTTTCGCGACGACCACCAGGATCGCCAGCGCAAACAGGATCGATAAACCGGTTACCAGCCAGAATGTACCGCCCGTCAGCAGGCTGCCGGTCCACGAGTAGACTATCGTGGCGGGCAACTGGCCCAGACCGGTAGCCAGCATAAAATGGCGAAAGCGTATTGAGGTCAGTCCGGCCGCGTAACTTACCGGATCAAAAGGTACAAAGGGCAGCAGGCGGCAAACCAGGATGGTGTGTTTACCGTAGCGGGTAAAAAAGCCATCCATACTCTGCAATACGCTTTTGCCGGTCAGCTTTTCCACCGCTTCGCGGCCAAATACTCTGGCGATGAAAAAACACAGCGCCGCCCCGGCCATGGCGCTCACCCACGATAGCGCGCCGCCCCAGAAGGCGCCGAACAGGGAAGCGTTAGCGAAGGTGATGAGAAAAGCGGGAAGCGGGGCGATAATCGCCTGCAGAATCATCAGCGCAAAGGAGACCAGAGCCGCCTGCGGCCCCCAGGAGTCGATAAAACGCTCAATAGCCAGCTGATCGAGCGTGGCAAAGGCGGCGAGGCTGCGCTGCATAAACCCATTGACGCCGGGGATCAGCCACCATGCCAGCAGCCCCGCCAGCAGCGTAGTGCCAATGATTATCCGGTAGATCGCCTGGCTATTTTTCATCGTTGATTCGCCACCGTTGCGTGTCGATCCGCCGATAGCGGGCATATCTTTTGGCTGCCTGAATCAGGACAAATAACACCAGCCCGGCAAGCGTTAGCTTTAGCACAAAAAGGGAGGTGATACCGTCGCGGATAAGTTCGCTGGCCATCAGCGTATAAATAAATATGCCGGGCAAGGTGGTTATGGCGGAAATAAAGGTAAACGACCAGAATGAAATAGCCGTGAGGCCATAGGCGTAATTCTGGATATTATAGGGAAACAGCGGGACTAACCGGGTCAGAATTAAAAAATCGCAGCCGCTACGCTCAATGCCTCTTTCAATTGCCTGGAATATCGCCGTCTCTCCGAAGTATTTAAGCAGCAGCTCGCGGCCCAGCCAACGGGCGAGCAGGAACGACAGGGAGGAGGCGACCGTCGCCGCCAGCAGCGATAGCAAGGTTCCCGTCAGCGGGCCAAAAAGTACACCGCCGGCAATGACCAGCGCACTGCCCGGAATCAAAAACAGGGTAGCGATAATAAACAGCAAGATATAGAGCGCATACCCGAAGCCACCGCTTTGGCGGATCATTTCGCGCAGATGGTGGAAATGAGTGACCAGCTCGGCAAAACCCGACTGCTGGATAATACAGGCAAAAATGCTCAGGATGACCACAACAGAAAGCAGCTTATACTCTGCTTTATGACGGCTTCTTTTGCATTGGGTTCTCCTGTCTTACGCGGGCGGTCAAAAGTGCGCGCGACAGTATAATAGTTTGCCGACGTTCACAATCTATTACGGCGGCTTTTTTGATATGGCTCAGGCTCTCCGGGCGGGAGAGCCTGACAGAGGGCATCATCAGACTTTAAAGGTGGCCCATACCGGGGCATGGTCGGAGGGTTTTTCCATGCCGCGAATTTCGTAGTCGATGCCGGTCTCGATACAGCGCTGCGCCAGCGGGTGGCTGGCCAGCAGCAGGTCGATACGCAGCCCGCGGTTATCGTCAAAGCCCTTAGAGCGATAGTCGAACCATGAGAAATGTTCGTTGTCCTGCGGGTTCGCATGGCGGTACGTATCCACCAGGCCCCAGCCCAGCAGGCGCTCCATCCATTCGCGCTCTTCCGGCAGGAATGAACATTTGCCGGTACGCAGCCAGCGCTTGCGATTCTCTTCGCCGATGCCGATATCAAGATCGGTAGGGCTGATGTTCATATCGCCCATAATCAGCACCGGATTCTCTTTATTCAGTTCGGTATCAAGGTAGTTCTGCAGATTCTGATAAAAGGCCGCTTTCGCCGGGAATTTGGTTTCATGATCCCGGCTTTCGCCCTGCGGGAAATAGCCGTTGATTACCGTCACGTTGCCAAACGGAGACGGGATTTCCGCCATGATAATGCGGCGCTGGGCCTCTTCACCATCGTTGGGGAAGCCGCGGCGCACCGAGATCGGCGTCTCTTTGGTCAGCAGCGCGACGCCGTAATGGCCTTTCTGCCCGTGATAAAAGACGTTATAGCCCAGCTTTGCCACCTCTTCGAGAGGAAACATATCGTCGTGAACTTTGGTTTCCTGGAGGCCGATGACGTCGGGTTGGTGTTTGTCGATGATGGCGGCCAGCTGATGCGGGCGGGCACGCAGGCCGTTGATATTAAAAGAGACAAATTTCATAGTCGCTGCCACTGTGCAAGGTGAATAGTGCAGGGATGGTAGCAGAAATTCGCCGGGCTGGCTGCGCAAAGGCGCTTTATTCTGCCAATTGCAGCGGTTGGTAGCCTGTTTGCACAAATGTGTGCACCATTCTGGAACGCGCTGCGCCAAAAAAGGGCAGTAATTGCTAACAAATTTCGTCAAGGATCACAATTACAGAATTATATTTTATCTCTGCATAATCTTTCTTTTTATTCCACTATCAAAGCCTCTTTTAGCGTATTTATTCACTTATTATGCATTTCGTGTGAATAGAGTGCGTCTATAACTTGTTGATATTTCGTTGTCTACTGCGATTTATGCATTTTTACCTCTGGCTGGCACGAACCGTGCAATCTACATTTACAGCGTAATAACCATATTCATTAACATTATTTAAACTTTTTGTTTACCGGAAGAGGTCGATATGTTTCAGTCAATTACGCGTAGCAACTTTGATGAATGGATGATGCCTGTATACGCGCCAGCGGCTTTTATTCCGGTACGCGGCGAAGGGTCACGCCTGTGGGATCAGCAGGGGAAGGAGTATATCGATTTTGCCGGCGGCATTGCGGTTAATGCCCTCGGCCATGCGCACCCGCAGCTGGTTAAGGCGCTGACCGAACAGGCGGAGAAATTCTGGCATACCGGCAACGGCTATACCAATGAGCCGGTACTACGTCTGGCTAAGCAGCTCATTGACGCCACTTTTGCCGACCGGGTCTTTTTCTGTAACTCGGGGGCTGAAGCCAACGAAGCGGCGCTAAAACTGGCGCGCAAATATGCCCACGATCGTTTCGGCAGTGAGAAAAGCGGCATCGTGGCATTCAAGAATGCCTTCCATGGCCGCACGCTGTTTACCGTTTCTGCGGGCGGTCAGCCGGCCTATTCACAGGATTTTGCGCCGCTGCCGCCGCAGATTCAGCACGCTATCTTTAATGACCTCGACTCGGCAAAGGCGCTGATCGACGACAATACCTGCGCGGTGATCGTTGAACCGATGCAGGGGGAAGGCGGCGTCGTACCAGCGGATGTGGAATTCCTGCGCGGCCTGCGTGAGCTGTGCGATGCGCACAATGCGCTGCTGATTTTCGATGAAGTCCAGACCGGCGTCGGCCGTACCGGGGAGCTGTACGCCTATATGCACTATGGCGTGACGCCGGACGTGCTTTCCACCGCGAAAGCGCTGGGCGGCGGTTTCCCGATCGGCGCGCTGCTGGCCACGGAACGCTGCGCCAGCGTAATGACCGTGGGTACTCATGGCACCACCTACGGCGGCAACCCGCTGGCCTGCGCGGTGGCGGGGGAAGTCTTTGCCATCGTCAACACGCGTGAGGTTCTCAACGGCGTTAAGCAGCGCCATCAGTGGTTTAGCGAACGGCTCAACGCCATCAACGCCCGGTACGGCTTGTTTAAAGAGGTTCGCGGTCTGGGGCTGCTTATTGGCTGCGTGCTGAAAGATGAATATGCCGGCAAGGCGAAAAACATCAGCAACCTGGCGGCGGAGGAAGGGCTAATGATGCTGATTGCCGGCGCCAACGTGTTGCGCTTCGCACCGGCACTGATTATCAGCGAAGACGAAGTCAATAGCGGCCTGGATCGCTTCGAGCTGGCCTGCAAACGCTTTCTCTCGGGGGTCTCATCATGATGGTGATCCGTCCAGTCGAAAAAGGTGACCTGCCGGGGTTAATGACGCTGGCAGGCGAAACCGGCGGCGGCCTGACATCGCTGCCGGCCAATGAGGCCACGCTGGCCGCGCGCATTGAACGTTCACAGATGACCTGGCGCGGCGAGCTGCCGAAAAGCGAACAGGGGTATGTATTCGTTCTGGAGGACTGCACCAGCGGCGCGGTGGCGGGAATTTGCGCCATTGAGGTGGCCGTAGGGCTTAACGACCCCTGGTACAACTATCGCGTTGGTACGCAGGTCCACGCATCGAAAGAGCTAAACGTCTATAACGCCCTGCCGACGCTGTTTCTCAGTAACGACCATACCGGCAGCAGCGAACTGTGTACCCTGTTCCTTGATCCAAAATGGCGAAAAGAGGGCAACGGCTATCTGCTGTCGAAGTCGCGTTTTCTGTTTATGGCCGCCTTTCGTGAACGCTTCAACGATAAGGTCGTGGCGGAAATGCGCGGCGTAATTGATGAGCACGGCTACTCGCCATTCTGGGAGAGCCTCGGGAAACGCTTCTTCGCGATGGAGTTTTCCCGCGCCGACTATCTGTGCGGCACCGGGCAAAAAGCGTTTATCGCCGCGCTGATGCCGAAGCACCCGCTGTATATCGACTTCTTAAGCGATGAAGCGCGGGCGGTTATCGGCGAGGTTCATCCGCAAACCGCCCCGGCCCGCGCGGTGCTGGAAAAAGAGGGATTCCGCTATCTCAACTACGTCGATATTTTCGACGGCGGTCCGACGCTGGAATGCGAAATTGACCGGGTGCGGGCCATCCGCAAAAGTCGGCTGGTTACCGTCGTTGAAGGCGAACCCGAGGCGGGAGAGTGGCCGCCATGCCTGATCGCCAATGAACAGTACCAGCACTTTCGCGCCATGCTCGTTCACGCGGACCCGGATAGCGACCGCCTGGTGCTAAGCGCGCGTGAGTTAGATGCCCTGAAATGCCATTCCGGTGAACAAATTCGCCTGGTTCGCCTGTGCCCTGAGGAGAAAAAATCATGAGTTTATGGATCAATGGCGACTGGCAAAGCGGTCGCGGCCCGGCCCGACAAAAACATAACCCGGTAAGCCAGGCGCTACTGTGGCAGGGACGGGATGCCGATGCTGAGCAGGTTGCGCTGGCGGTCAGCGCGGCGCGGCGGGCATTCCCCGCGTGGGCGCGCCAGCCGTTTGCCGCCCGCAAAGCGATAGCAGAAAAGTTTGCTGCTTTACTTGACGTGAACAAAGCTGAATTAACCGCCATTATTGCTCAGGAGACCGGCAAACCGCGCTGGGAAGCGGCGACGGAAATCACCGCGATGATCAACAAAATCGCGATTTCAGTAAACGCTTACCATAGTCGTACGGGGGAAGCGCAAACCGCACTGGCCGACGGCGCAGCCACTCTGCGTCACCGGCCGCACGGCGTACTGGCGGTGTTTGGTCCCTACAATTTTCCCGGACATTTACCAAACGGACATATTGTTCCGGCGCTGCTGGCGGGCAATACCGTGGTGTTCAAACCCAGCGAGCTGACCCCACAGAGCGGCGAAGCGGTGGTAAGGCTTTGGGCAGAAGCCGGCCTGCCGCCCGGAGTGCTTAACCTGCTTCAGGGCGGTCGGGAGACCGGCGAAGCGCTGAGCGGTCAGTCAGATATCGACGGTCTGCTGTTTACCGGCAGTTCTGCCACCGGCTTTCAGCTCCATCGCCAGCTTGCCGGCCAGCCAGAAAAAATACTCGCTCTTGAGATGGGCGGCAACAATCCGCTGATCGTCGATGAGCCGGAGGATATCGATGCCGCCGTTCATCTCACCATTCAGTCGGCATTTATTACTGCAGGCCAGCGCTGTACCTGCGCGCGTCGGCTGTTGGTGAAGCGTGGTGAGGCTGGCGATGCGTTTCTTCGCCGTCTTGTGACAGTGTCACAAAAACTTATTCCTGACGCCTGGGATGCAGAGCCGCAGCCTTTCCTCGGGGGACTGATTTCAGCGCAGGCGGCGCAGAAAGTGCATCAGGCCTGGCTGACACACGTCTCCAACGGCGGCCAAACGCTGCTGGAGCCGCGTCTGCTACAGGCCGAAACGTCGCTGCTGACGCCGGGTATTATCGACATGAGCGAGGTCGCGCAGGTGGCCGATGAAGAGGTTTTTGGCCCACTGCTCTGCGTCTGGCGTTACGACCATTTCGATGAGGCGATTGCGCTTGCTAACGCGACCCGCTTCGGGCTTTCCTGCGGGCTGATCTCCGCCGAACGCGAGAAGTTCGACCAGCTGCTGCTGGAGGCGCGCGCCGGTATCGTGAACTGGAATAAACCGCTCACCGGCGCCGCCAGCACCGCGCCGTTTGGCGGGACCGGTGCTTCCGGTAACCATCGGCCGGGGGCCTGGTACGCCGCGGATTATTGCGCCTGGCCGATGGCCAGCCTGGAATCGCCGGAGCTGTCGCTCCCGGTCGCGCTCAGCCCGGGTCTGGATTTTGGCCAGGAGAGCTCACAATGAACGCCTGGGAAGTGAACTTTGACGGGCTGCCGGGCCTGACCCATCACTATGCGGGATTATCTTTCGGCAACGAGGCTTCGACCAAACACCGCTATCGGGTGTCAAATCCGCAGCTGGCGGCAAAGCAGGGGCTGAAAAAAATGAAAGCCCTGGCGGATGCGGGCTATCCGCAGGGGATCATCCCGCCGCAGGAGCGGCCAAACATCCCCCTGTTGCGCCAGATTGGCTTTAGCGGTAGCGATGAGCAGGTGCTGGAAAAAGCGTCGCGTCAGGCGCCGGAGCTCCTCTCGGCGGCCAGTTCAGCCTCATCAATGTGGGTGGCCAACGCCGCTACGGTCTCGCCATCGGCGGATTCGCTGGACGGCCGGGTGCATCTGACCGTCGCCAACCTCAATGATAAATTCCACCGCTCCAGCGAAGCGCCTACCACCGAGGCTTTGCTGAAGGCGATTTTCCCCGATGAGCAGCGGTTTGCCGTACACGGCGCGCTGCCCCAGGCCTCGCTGTTCGGTGATGAAGGGGCGGCAAACCATAACCGTCTCGGCGGCGACTACGGCGCCCCTGGCGTGCAGCTGTTTATTTACGGTCGTCAGCAGGGTGGGGAAGAGAGCCCGCAGCGCTACCCGGCGCGGCAGACGCTGGAGGCCAGCCAGGCCGTTGCCCGCCTCAACCAGGTCAACCCACGGCAAGTGATTTTCGCCCGTCAAAACCCGGCGGTGATTGATAAGGGCGTATTTCATAACGATGTGATTGCGGTAAGCAATCAGCAGGTGCTGTTTTGCCACGAGCAGGCGTTTGTCGATCAGCCGCAGCTCCTGCAGCAGCTGACGGAGCGGGTTGCTGGTTTTACGCCGCTTGTGGTGCCGACGGGTCAGGTATCGGTAGAAGAGGCGGTGGCGACCTATCTGTTCAACAGCCAGCTGCTGAGCAAACGCGAGGGCGGAATGCGGCTGATTCTGCCGCTGGAAGCGCAGGAGCATCTGGGCGTCTGGCGTTATCTGAACCGGCTGGTGGAGGGCGATAACCCGATTGATGAGCTTCAGGTTTACGACCTGCGCGAGAGCATGGCCAACGGCGGCGGCCCGGCCTGCCTGCGTCTTCGGGTGGTGCTGACTGAGAACGAGCGACGAGCGGTGAATCCGGCGGTCATGATCGACGACGCGCTGTTCGCCACTTTGAATGATTGGGTAGACCGCTACTATCGCGATCGCCTGACCCAGGCCGACCTTGCGGATCCGCAGCTGCTGCGCGAAGGTCGCGAAGCGCTCGACCGCCTGACGCAAATCCTGCGCCTCGGCTCCGTATATCCGTTTCAGCAATAAGGAGATGTCGTGGACGACTTTCTGGCATTAACGCTGGCTGGGCGTTTGCCCCACCATTTTCATGGCCAAACGGCGCACTTCCGCTGGCACTGGATTGACTGCGGTATACTGCAGCTCATTCCCCATGAGCCCTGCGAGCGCTCGTTGGTATTGTCCGCCGGGATCCATGGTAACGAAACCGCGCCGGTCGAAATCACGGATTTACTGCTGCGTCAGTTGTTCAGCGGGGAGTTGCCGTTACGCTGGCGGTTGCTGGTGGTCTTCGGCAATCCTTCGGCGCTGAGGGCCAATAAACGCTATCTGCACAGCGATATTAATCGGATGTTTGGTGAGCGCTGGCGGGCTTTCAGCGTCAGCGATGAAACCGCTCGCGCCCGGCAACTGGAGCATGCGCTGGCGCGCTTTTATGCGCCGGGTAGCGGTGAGCGCTGGCACCTGGATTTACATACCGCTATTCGCGGATCGCTGCATACGCGCTTTGGCGTCCTGCCAGCGCGCGATAAGCCGTGGGATGAAGCATTCCTGGGCTGGTTAGGGGCGGCTGGCCTGGAAGCGCTGGTCTTTCATCAGCAGCCGGGCGGCACCTTTACCCATTTCAGTAGCGAACGTTTCGGCGCGCTCTCCTGCACGCTGGAACTGGGAAAAGCGCTTCCTTTTGGCGACAACGATCTCAGCCAGTTTGCCGCGACGCAGCGCGCGCTGGCGCGTCTGCTGGCCGGCGAGAGGGCGTTGGCTGCAGGTGATTCGCCGCTGCGCTACAGAGTGGTGCAGCAAATTACCCGCAGCAGCGACAAATTTCAGCTGCATATGTCGGCGCAGACGCTAAACTTCACCCCCTTTTCTGCCGGGACGCTGCTGGCTGAAGATGGTGAAACCCGCTATGTCGCGGCTAAGGAGCCAGAATATGTGCTGTTTCCCAACCCCGGCGTAGCTTTTGGCCAGCGAGCCGGGCTGATGCTCGAACGCTTCTGAATATGCTGTCGCCCTGGTGGGCGATGGCATTTATTTTGCTGGCTGTTTTTTTCTTTAGATCTTAATTTTTTGTGCGCTATCGGCTGATTGCGGATTATTCCTGGATAAATGCTTTGTTTTTAATCTGCGCTGGTTTATAGTCTTCATAATTTCTCGATAAAACAGCCTGTTAATTATTTTTTCTTGCAATTATCTCCCCATAATCCTTATTTTCTCCATAATTGGTCAGAAACTGTTTTTTATACTTTCAATGTTTTACGCTTGCTCTGACTAATTGACGATAAACGTCGTAAAGTTAATCTCGTCAACACGGCAACGCGCCGTAAGAATAACGCAAAGTAAGGATTGAACGATGAAAAAGATTACAGCTCTGTTTGTTGCCTCTACTCTGGCTCTTGGCGCGGCTAACCTGGCTCACGCGGCTGATACTACGGCAACCTCAGGCGAGACCGCGCCGATGATGCATCATAAGCGCGGCCCGGCGGGCCCACATGAAATGATGTTTAAAGGTCTGAACCTGACCGACGCGCAGAAAACGCAAATTCGCGACATCATGAAGAGCCAGCGCGACAATATGAAGCGTCCGTCCCTGGATGAGCGCCGCGCGATGCATGAACTGGTTGCCAGCGATACCTTCGATAAGGCAAAAGCGGAAGCGCAGATTGATAAAATGGAAGCCCAGCATAAAGAAATGGCGCTGGCTCGACTGGAAACTCAGAACAAGATTTACAACATTCTGACCCCGGAACAGAAAAAACAGTTCAATGCTAATTTTGAGAAGCATCTGACAGATCGTAAAGCGCCGGAAGGTAAAATGCCTGCACCAGCTGAATAATTCAGCGCGCTGACTTAAGACCGCCGGTCTTGCCCAATAATGCCAACAGGCTTTGGGCAGGGCCGGCGGTTTTTTTATCTGCGGCGGGGCAACGGCAAAACGCCGGTGAAACCTGATTTACCCGACAGGGGCGAATATGCGAGGATGAGGCCTCAACCGTTATCATGGGCGCAATCACCCTGACTCTGCTGCCCGCTATCGCTTCGGATTTTGCATATGGAAATGTATATCGGCCTCGCCGTCCTTGTTGTCGTCCTCGTCTGGGTTATCATGACCTATAACCGCTTTATCTCCCTGCGTCGTTTCAAAGACGAGGCCTGGAGCGGCGTCGCTGTACAGCTTAAGCGCCGCCACGATCTGGCGCCCAATCTACTGAGTCTGGTGAAACGCTATGCACAGCACGAAAAGGAATTGCTGGAAGAGCTGGGCCGCCAGCGTAGCGTACTGGTCGGCAGCACCCGACAGATAGCCGACAGCGAACGCCACTATTCCGCTACGCTGGGACGTATTTTCGCGCTCGGCGAAGCCTGGCCGGAACTCAAAGCCAGCGACAACTTCCTCTCATTACAGCAATCGCTTAATGAAATAGAAGAGCAGCTGCAGATGGCTCGCCGCTACTTCAACGGTACGGTGCGCGATATGAATATTCTGGTCGAGTCTTTCCCCAGCCTGCTGCTGGCGCGACTATTTAAATTTAAAGCAGAAGCTTTCTTTGAACTGGACTCACCGGAAGAAGCTAAATCTCCACGGATGGAGTGATTAAATGCTCTGTTTAACTCTGCGGGTAGTGCACGCGTTCGTATTGCTGTTGCTGCTGCCTGCCAGCGCAGCATTCTCCGCAAACAACCCGATTATTATTAGAGATGCTTCTCAACTCCCCGCTGGCGCTATTCCGGCGTATGAACATATCCTCTCTTTTGATTCCCGGGCGCGCTTTAGCCCGAACGGCAGCATGGCGATTGAGGAGAATATCAAGGTACTTGCCCTGGGGAAGGAGATTCGGCGAGGGATTTTGCGTACGCTTCCCCTCACGTGGAACCGCCAGGATGGCAAAATCTTCCGTGTTGACTATACGATCGAATCGGTGTCGCGCGATGGCATCTCTGAGCCATTTAGCCTTGATGAGGCAGCAAAAAGCCTGACGGTACGTATCGGCAGCGGCGAAAAGATATTAAAACCAGGGATCTATTACTATCGGATTCGCTATCAAATCAGCAACCATTTCAGCCGATTTCCTCTGTGGGATGAACTGTACTGGAACGTGACGGGCAATGACTGGGCCTGGCCAATTAGCAAGGCCAGCTTTAGCCTGACGCTACCGGATAGCGCCGCAAATCTCAACGCTGACGCCAAAGATGCCAGGCTGCGCTCAATTGATGTTTATACAGGGATCGCAGGCGCGAAAGAGCACAACGCAACGATTCTGCCCGACGGTAGCGTGCGCACTCTGCGTCCGCTGGCAAAGGGGGAGGGGCTGACGGTTGTTTATACCTGGCCGCGGGAGATACTTGCCCGCGCTCCGGCGCCGGAGGCCGCTTCGCCGCTGGTGCATTTACTTTTCCCCAACCTGAAAACCTGGGTGATATGGCTGCCGCTGCTGTTCATGCTCGTTTATTATCTGCTCTGGTGGCGGAAGAACGTCACCCAGGCCGGGTTGAGAATGCCGTCTGTTGTGCCGCTCTTCTCGCTGCCTGACTCCATGTCGCCAGGCCACCTGCGTTTTATTACCCGGCGTAAATATGACGATGTGGCTTTTAGCAGCGATTTATTAGCGCTGGTCGCGAAACGCGGGATGACGCTGACGAGCGACAAAAATCCATCCCGCAGCCCGTGGCGATTAAATTCCGGCATCAAACAACGGCTGACCCGCCTCCCCGTTGAGGGAAACAGACGGTTAAACAGAGACGATCTCCAGCTATTAAGCACCCTATTTAAAGGCAAACAGAAAAATATCGATCTCAGTAAGGCCCATCAGCGGTCAGTGCAGAGTGCGCGTAAACGTCAGGAGACGCGTTGTGAAGAACAGCGGGCTAAACTCTTTCGTAAATGGGGGCAACCGCTGCGGCGCTGCATCTACATTGCGCTGCTTGTTCCGGTAGCGTGCGGTCTTTGGGTTAATGCGGAGGCCGCGCTGCTGACGATACCGGCGGCGGTTTTTATGCTGATCGGCGGTTCGCTGCTGGCTTTTTTCTTGCGGTTTCTTTGTCATCCTCGGGAGATGTGGCGCGACTGGGGCCCCGCCCCGGTACTGTTTTGTGCCTCTTTTGGTATTTTAGCGATGCTCGGCGGAAGCAATTTTCTGTTGGGAATGTTGCCCATAACCCAACTTCCCGCCGGATATATTGGCGCGCTGCTGATGGCGTTCGCCCTGTGCGTTTTTGTTGGCTGGAAAACGCCTCGTTATACGCAGCGCGGGTTGGATGAGCTGGCCGTCGCCAAAGGACTGAAGCTGTATCTTGGCACCGCTGAAAAGAACCGCTATCAGATTATTTACCCGCCTGCGCAGATGATCTCCCATTTTGAAGAACTACTGCCCGTAGCGTTGGCGCTTGGCGTGGGGAAAACCTGGGCGAACACCTTTGCCCACTATCTGAGTAGTACTGGCGCTCTGTCGGAAGCGTTTGCCGGTGCCGGCTGGGAAAGCGTGCATCATTTCAGCGAGTCCTGTCGAATCTCCTCTATATCCTCGCCGACCAGCGGTTCAGGGGGCGGTTCATCATCGGGTTCAGGCTATAGCGGTTCCGGCTCTTCCGGTGGTGGTTCATCCGGCGGCGGCTCAGGCGGAGGCGGTGGAGGAGGCTGGTAATTAAGGGAGACGCCCCGATAACCTACTGGAGATCTTATGCTGGCATCGTGCGTTTCCCGGCAGGTCTTACCGGACTGACGGGAAACGCGTATGGCAGCAGTTTTTAAACCGGGCAAGGCCATATCACCAGGGAATGCGATATGATCTGTTCGTCAGAACAGGCGTGGCCCGCGGTCAGTTTTACAGCGGATGCAGCTTATAGCGGCCGCTAAGCAGCGGTTTACACAGTATTTTATAACCATCATGGTCAAATTTTGCCGCCAGGCGCGTGAGCGATGAGGCCTGCGACAGGGATTCTACGGCGCCCAGCCATAGCCAGTTTTGAATAATATGGTACTGCGTCATATCCTCGCTGCGCTCTTCCAGCGCGATCGCCCCGGCCCATGGCCAGCATACCAGCTGCATTTTTTGCATATTTTCCACCAAACGCTGCTGGTGCGCTTCAACGCTCTCCTTCCCGCAGCAGGCTCCTGCGCAGCGGCCCAGCGCCGAACGAAAGCAGGCGCGCCCGCGGTTGAGCGGCTCGAGTCCCATTAATCCATAACAAAGGCGATGCTCGTCGGCAATTTTTTGCAGCGCCTGCAGCGCGGCGCGGCGATTGGCAAAAAGGCCATAGAGATCGCTTTGTTGCGAGAAATCCAGCTCGCTGGCGTAAACCACCTGCGGTCGGGCGTCAGCCAGGCGCAATGAGCACAGCTGCCGGTTTTGCCGCAGACGTTTATTAAACAGAGGCTGCTGTTCCTTAATGAGCTGCGCTTCTAACAGGAGTGCACCGAGCTCGCCCGCCGTCCGTTGCCAGGTGATGCGTCGTGACTGGCGCAGCATAGCCGCTTCGTCGGGGGTGCGCAGATGCGACAACACCCGGCTGCGGATATTAACGCTTTTGCCGATATAGAGCGGCAGGGTATCGCTTTCGCCGTGAAACAGATATACCCCCGGCTGCCTGGGCAGAGCCTCAAGCCACGGACGCAGATGTTCGGGATACTCATAGATTGCCGCCGCTTCAAATTCGAGACGCGGGGCGGATTGCCTTCTTGCCACTATTGCTCCTGGTGCTGTTTATTTATCCAGTATAGCAGGGGAAGAGCGGAGCGAAAAGGACAATAAATCACCCCAACCGGAGTCGGGGCGAGGGAGGGATGGGTTATTTTTTCCAGAAGTCGTCGAAGACGGTGATTGGCGGGCGGCGTTTGTGCTCGGTTTTCAGATACCAGCCTTCGATCGTTTTCGCGACTTTCTCGTCCAGCGTTTTACCTTCCAGATAGTCGTCGATGTTCTCGTAGGTCACGCCCAGCGCCACTTCGTCCGGCAGGGAGGGGCGGTCGTCCTCAAGATCGGCGGTCGGCAGTTTTTTATACAGGTGCTCCGGACACCCCAGATGGGCCAAAAGCTGTTTGCCCTGACGTTTGTTGAGGCGGAAAAGAGGGTTGATGTCTGTGCCGCCGTCGCCGTATTTAGTGAAAAAACCAGTAATAGCCTCCGCCGCATGATCGGTACCTACCACCACGCCGTGGGTCATCCCGGCGATGCTGTACTGCGCTTTCATGCGTTCGCGGGCTTTTTCGTTGCCGCGAACAAAGTCGCTAAGCTCAATGCCGGCTTCGCGCAGCGCCTGTTCACTGGCCAGCACGGCGCCCTTAATATTGACCGTTAATACACGGTCCGGCTGAATAAAAGCGATGGCGTCCTGACAGTCCTGCTCGTCTGCCTGCACGCCGTACGGCAAGCGAACGGCGATAAACTGCAGGCTGTCGTCACCGGTTTCGGCGCGTAGCTCATTGATTGCCTGCTGGCAGAGCTTACCGGCAAGCGTGGAGTCCTGGCCGCCGCTGATGCCGAGGACCAGTGATTTAATAAAAGGGTATTTCTGCAGATAGGACTTCAAAAAGTCTATGCTGCAGCGTATTTCGGCTTCGACATCGATCTGGGGTTTAGCGCCCAGCGCCTGAATAATCTCTTGTTGTAGCGTCATCGCGCCCTCCGGAAAGTGAATCTGTATGGCAATCAGCAGAGGTTTAACCTACCTCTTTGACGGTAAAACGACAAGGATCACAATTTTGAGTGTAGCAAAAGCAGGCAACCTCAACGGAACGGGCTTTATTATTGGAAAGATCTTAATTTCGCTTCATTTCCACCTTCGGCTTGAAAAATAACGATATTTATTCCAGGCTTATTTACACGCCAAAAAAAAGAGGATGGAATATGAACAAGCATTTTGCAGGATTTCTGGGCGCAGCAGCTGTATTAACCATGCTGGCAGGGTGTACGGCCTATGACCGTACTAAAGATCAGTTCACCCAGCCGGTGGTTAAAGACGTTAAAAAAGGCATGACCCGCGCGCAGGTTGCGCAAATTGCTGGTAAACCTTCATCAGAAGTGACGATGATCCACGCACGCGGTACCTGTCAGACATACATCCTGGGTCAACGCGATGGTAAAATTGAAACCTACTTCGTCGCGCTGGATGAAACCGGCCGTGTGATGAATTCTGGTTATCAGACCTGCGCTGAATACGATACCGACCCGCGCAACAGTAAGTAACATCCCTCCATAGTGCTGATTCCTACGAAAGCCCGACCATTGGTCGGGCTTTTTTATGAGCGCTGATGCTTATTTAATTGCGCGAATTATTTGAGGGAAATGTGAGGGCAGTCAAAACGCGAGGTCAATGAGAGACAATTCTGTTCAAGGAGGAATTATCCTGCCGATGAACGATGCCGTATACTCAATGCATAAACAATACTAATTCAAAGAAACATCTCTTACCGCCTCTCCGGCATCAACGATGCGCTCAGGAGACCCGGTCACACAAATTGAGGAAGCGTTCATGGAAAAGAAACATATCTACCTGTTCTGTTCTGCTGGGATGTCTACATCACTGCTGGTCTCGAAAATGCGTGCTCAGGCCGAGAAGTATGAAGTGCCGGTTATTATTGAAGCATTTCCCGAGACTCTGGCCGGTGAAAAAGGACCTGATGCTGATGTCGTATTATTAGGCCCACAGATTTCCTATATGCTGCCGGACATTCAACGTTTACTACCAAATAAACCCGTAGAAGTTATTGATTCCGTGCTGTACGGTAAGATCGATGGTTTAGGTGTTCTGAAAGCGGCCGTTGCGGCCATTAAGAAAGCTGCTGCGCAATAATTTATATTTTAAAACTCGACATATTTCGGATGGCAATGGTTAAAATTTCGTGAGGGTGTGTTTTAACTGTTTGCTGTCCGAAATACCCTGAGTTTATTTTCCCGTCAAAGAGTAATTTCATCTATCATTGCCGCAATAATTACATTGCGGCCTTAAAGGGTATTTATTATGAGTAAAGTGATTGATTCGCTTGAAAAGGTACTCCTTCCGTTTGCGATCAGAATAGGAAGGCAACCTCACGTCAATGCAATTAAAAACGGCTTTATTAAGTTAATGCCATTGACGTTAGCCGGGGCCATGTTTGTTTTAATTAATAACGTATTTTTGAGCTTTGGCGACGGTTCATTCTTTTATTCAATGGGCATTCGTCTGGATGCCTCGACAATCGAAACACTGAACGGTTTTAAAGCTATCGGCGGCAACGTTTATAACGGTACGCTAGGTATTATGTCGCTGATGGCGCCTTTCTTTATTGGTTCGGCTTTAGCTGAAGAGCGTAAAGTTGACCCAATGGCGGCCGGGTTGCTGGCGGTTGCGGCATTTATGACCGTTACGCCTTATAGCGTCGGGGAAGCCTACGCCGTTGGCGCGAATTGGTTAGGCGGTGCCAACATTATTTCTGGTATCGTAATCGGTCTGGTCGTTGCCGAGATGTTCACCTTTATCGTTCATCGCAACTGGGTGATTACGCTGCCGTCCAGCGTGCCGGCTTCGGTCTCCCGTTCATTCTCAGCGGTTATCCCGGCCTTTATTATCCTGTCTATTATGGGGATTATCTCCTGGGCGCTGACCCACTGGGGAACGAACTTCCACCAGATCATCATGGACACTATCTCCACGCCGCTGGCCTCAATGGGTGCCGTGGTAGGCTGGGCATACGTTATTTTCACCTCGCTGCTGTGGTTCTTCGGCGTACACGGGTCGCTGGCGCTGTCGGCGCTCGATAGCGGCATTATGACGCCATGGGCACTGGAAAACATCGCAACCTATCAGCAGTACGGCTCCGTTGAAGCCGCGCTGGCGGCGGGTAAGAGCTTCCATATGTGGGCCAAGCCGATGCTTGATTCCTACATTTTCCTCGGTGGTACCGGCGCGACGCTGGGCTTGATCATCGCCATCTTTATCGCTTCCCGCCGCGAGGATCATCGTCAGGTGGCGAAACTGGCGCTGCCGTCCGGCATCTTCCAGATTAACGAGCCTATCCTTTTCGGTCTGCCGATTATCATGAACCCGGTGATGTTTATTCCGTTCATTCTGATTCAGCCTCTGCTGGCGGCCATCACCATGACGGCGTATACCCTGGGCATCATCCCGCCGATTACCAACATCGCTCCGTGGACTATGCCGACCGGTTTAGGCGCCTTCTTTAACACTAACGGTAGCGTCGCAGCTCTGCTGCTGGCCCTGTTCAACCTTGCCGTATCGACCCTGGTCTACCTGCCGTTTGTGGTTATTTCCAACAAAGCGCAGGGCGTCATTGAGCAGGAAGAGAGCGAAGAAGATATCGCTAACGCACTGAAATTCTAATATCGAGCGGTACGGGAAGTTTCCCGTACCGTCTGGCAAATTAAGGGAGTCATTATGTTTGATCTGGATAACATCGCAGCAGAAGAGACCGCGGTAAACGACCTCGAAGAGGTGGTGATGGGGCTGATTATCAACTCCGGACAAGCGCGTAGTCTGGCTTATGCCGCGCTGAAGCAGGCAAAGCAGGGAGATTTTGCGGCGGCTAAAACCATGATGGAACAGTCGCGCATGGCGCTGAGCGAAGCGCATCTGGTGCAGACCCAGCTGATTGAGAGCGATGAGGGAGAAGGCAAAATGAAGGTGAGCCTGGTGCTGGTGCATGCGCAGGATCATCTGATGACCTCAATGCTGGCACGTGAGCTGGTTGCCGAATTGATTGAGCTGCACGAGAAGGTACAATAGGTCATCGACACGATGAGGCAACCAAAGATGATGACCACTGAAATCAGTACCGCCCGGGAGCAACAACTCTTTAACGGCAAAAACTTTCATGTGGTCATCTATAACAAAACGGAGAGCGTAAGCGGGCTTCACCAGCATGATTATTACGAGTACACCATCGTTTTAACCGGGCGCTATTATCAGGTTATTAATGGCAAGCGGGTGCTGCTGGAGCGCGGGGATTTCGTTTTTATCCCAATGGGGTCGCACCACCAAAGCTTTTATGAATTTGGCGCGACGCGCATTCTGAACGTTGGTATCAGCAAAAGTTTCTTTGAAAAACACTATCTGCCGCTGCTGCCGTTTGGTCTGGTTGCTTCTCAGGTCTATGCCGTTAAAAGTACTTTTCTCAGTTATATTGAGTCGGTTATTGCATCACTGAATTTTCGCGAAACTGAATTTGACGAATTTATCGAGCTGGTCTCCTTTTATACTCTGAATCGGCTCCGACATTATCGTGAAGAGCCTGCGGAAGACGTCATTCCGCAATGGCTGAAAAATACCGTGGAGGGGATGCACGATAAGCTAAAGTTTGGCGAGGGGGCGCTGGAGAATATGGTTGAACTTTCCGGGAAAACCCAGGAGTACTTAACTCGGGCAACCCAGCGTTATTACGCCAAAACGCCGATGCAGATGATTAACGATATTCGCATCAACTTCGCTAAAAAACAGTTAGAGATAACCAACTACTCGGTGACCGATATTGCCTATGAGTCGGGGTACAGTAGCCCAAGTTTGTTTATTAAAACATTCAAGAAGCTGACTTCTTTTACCCCCAGCAGCTATCGGAAACACCTCACCAGTATTAATTAACCGGGCGCGGAATAGTCCGCGCGGTCTAAATATTCAAATTAACTGTCCGTATTTACACGGAGAGCGGGTATCGCATACGCGTTATCCGCAAGGGAGAAAAAGATGAGCCAGAAATTGAAGGTAGTGACTATCGGCGGCGGCAGCAGCTATACCCCGGAATTACTGGAAGGGTTCCTGAAGCGTTATCATGAACTGCCGATTAGCGAACTGTGGCTGGTGGACGTCGCGGAAGGGCAGGAAAAGCTCGATATTATCCATGCGCTGTGCCAGCGCATGGTGGAAAAAGCCGGCGTGCCGATGAAAGTCTACAAGACCCTCGATCGCCGCGCGGCGCTGGAAGGCGCAGATTTCGTAACGACCCAGCTGCGCGTTGGCCAGCTCAAGGCCCGCGAGAAGGACGAGCGTATCCCGCTGAGCCACGGCTATTTAGGCCAGGAAACCAACGGCGCGGGCGGACTGTTTAAAGGTTTGCGCACTATTCCGGTCATTTTTGACATTGTGAAAGATGTGCAGGAAGTCTGTCCGAATGCCTGGGTCATTAACTTTACCAATCCGGCGGGGATGGTCACCGAAGCGGTTTATCGTCATACCGGCTTCAAGCGTTTTATCGGCGTGTGCAATATTCCGATTGGCATGAAGATGTTTATCACCGACGTTCTGCAGCTGAGCCCGAGCGATGAGCTCAATATCGATCTGTTTGGCCTGAACCATCTGGTATTTGTGCGCGATGTACTGGTTAACGGCGTTTCACGCTTTGACGAGCTGCTGGACGGCGTGGCATCGGGTCGATTGAGCGCTAACTCGGTGAAAAATATTTTTGATTTACCCTTTAGCGAAGGACTGCTTCGTTCGCTGCGCCTGATCCCTTGTTCCTATCTGCTCTACTACTTTAAGCCAAAAGAGATGCTGGCGATTGAAATGGGCGAATACTACAAAGGCGGTGCGCGCGCGCAGGTGGTGCAGAAGGTTGAGAAACAGCTATTTGAGCTGTACAAAGATCCGGATCTGAACGTTAAGCCGAAAGAACTGGAACAGCGCGGTGGGGCGTATTATTCCGACGCGGCCTGTGAAGTGATTAACGCCATTTATAATGACAAGCAGGCCGAGCATTACGTGAACGTGCCGCATCATGGTCACGTTGATAACATCCCGGCAGACTGGGCGGTCGAGATGACCTGTACGCTGGGCCGCGACGGCGCGAAACCGACGCCGCGCATCACGCATTTCGATGAGAAAGTGTTGGGGCTGATTTACACCATTAAAGGTTTTGAAGTTGCGGCCAGCGAAGCGGCTATCAGCGGTAAACTGGACGATGTGCTGCTGGCGCTTAATCTGAGCCCGCTGATCCACTCCGATCGCGATGCTGAAAAGCTGGCGCGGGAGATGATCCTCGCGCACGAGCAGTGGCTGCCAAACTTTGCGGCGACTATCGAAAAACTGAAACAGTAACGGGAGCGGCTAATGGAACGCGTGTTAATCGTCAATGCCGATGATTTTGGTCTCAGCAGGGGGCAAAACTACGGCATTATCGAAGCTTGCAAGAACGGTGTGGTCACCTCCACGACGGCGCTGGTCAACGGCGCGGCGATTAGCCACGCTGCCCAGCTTAGCCGCTGCGTCCCAGAGCTGGCTGTTGGGATGCACTTTGTCCTGACGCTGGGCGAGCCGCTGGCGGCGATGCCGGGGCTAACCCGCGAAGGGCGCTTTGGAAAGTGGATTTGGCAGATGGCGGAAGAGGGCAGCCTGCCGCTGGACGAAATCGCCCACGAACTGGAGCGTCAGTATCAGCGTTTTGTCGAGCTGTTTGGCCATGAACCGACGCATATCGACAGCCATCATCATGTCCATATGATCGCGCAGATCTACCCCATCGTCGCGGCGTTTGCCCGCGAGAAGGGCGTGGCGCTGCGGATCGACCGCCAGCTAGCGACGCTGTCAGGCCTGGCGCAGGATGCCGCGCGCAGTAGTGATGGATTTGCCAGCGAGTTCTACGGGGAAGGGGTTTCGGAAGCGCTGTTTCTGCAAACCCTGGATGCCTCTGTCCAGCGTGAGGAAAAATCGCTGGAGGTGATGTGTCACCCGGCGTTCGTGGATAACACGATAATGGGCAGCGCCTACTGCTATCCGCGACTGACCGAACTAGATGTGCTGACCGCCGGGTCGCTGAAGTATGCGATTGCCGAGCGCGGCTACCGGCTTGGAACCTACCGCGATGTATAAAGGGAAGTGAGAAGCCCGGCATCTCTGCCGGGCTTTTTTTACGCCGGGATCGCGGCGATTTTAGCGCTTCTCGACCACACCCGATGCGCCGCCATCAGGGTGATCAGTTCATCCATTGATTGGCTATCAATGGCATCGGTCTCAACAATGCCTTCTTCGCCCTGATCGGCAACCTGCAGCGGCGCTTTGCACTGCCGTGCATCGCCTGCCAGCAGAATCGGCTTCAGGTGTTTGTATGCTTCCAGCAGGTAATAGTTGAAATCACCGTTGCTGCTCAGACTTTGCAGATCGCCGCCGGGAACGATGACTGCATCCACGGTCAGCGATGGCGAGCCGGCAAAGGTTCCGGCTACCGGCAGCTCGGTGCCATCATCGGCCTGCACTTTCCCCATTCGTGAATAGAGTAACTTGGCATGTACCCCGTGCACTTTCAGCGACTTGAGCAAAGTCAGCAGCTCTTTGGCAACCGGACGATCGTTAAGCAGTACCGCCACCACCCGGCCTTTCACGTCGCCGCTGGGAATGGCGTACAGGCTTAGCGTCGGATCCTTTTTCAGGCCGTTGACATCCGGCGGCGGCGTAATGCTGCGCTGTTCGTCCGTGAGCTCAATACCCAGGTTTTTACCTACGGCCTGAGCCAGCTGCAGGTCGATATGCGCCAGCTGATCGACCACCCGCTCGCGGATCCACTCTCTGACAACCTTGCTCAGCTCGAAGCTGAATCCGTCGATAATATGCTGCTGCTCAATTGGCGTCTGGCTACGCCAGAATAGCAGGGGTTGAGAGTAATACTCGCCAAAGGAAGGGCTACGCTGGCGAATTTTTTCTCCGTCAATCCGCTCGGCATAAGATTCGAAGCCGCCGCGTTTAGCGGCCGGCGGCGTCTCCCGCGGCCAGTTGTTATTGATGGAGTTAGGTTCATAGTTTGCCGGGTTGGTATCGATATCCATCCGGTGCATGCCGTCGCGCTGGAAATTATGATACGGGCAGGTGGGTTTATTAATCGGAATTTCATGGAAATTCGGCCCGCCGAGGCGGCTAATCTGCGTATCGGTATAGGAGAAGAGTCGGCCCTGCAGCAGCGGGTCGTTGCTGAAGTCTATTCCTGGAACGATATGCCCGGGATGGAAGGCCGCCTGTTCGTTTTCGGCAAAGAAGTTATCCGGGTTGCGATTAAGGACCATCTTACCGACGCGCTGCACCGGAACCAACGCTTCCGGGATGAGCTTGGTGGGATCCAGCAGATCGAAATCAAAAGCAAATTCATCCTCTTCCGGGATCAGCTGTAATCCCAGCTCGTACTCAGGATAATCTCCGGCTTCAATCGATTCCCATAAGTCACGACGATGGAAATCGGGGTCGCGGCCGGTCAGCTTTTGCGACTCATCCCACACCAGGGAGGCCTTACCCGCGACCGGCTTCCAGTGGAAGCGCACGAAGGTCGCTTTACCTTCCGCGTTAATCAGGCGGAAGGTGTGGATGCCAAACCCTTCCATGGTACGGTAGCTGCGGGGTAGCCCGCGGTCCGACATCGCCCACATGACGTTATGCAGCGTTTCAGGCTGCAGCGAGACGTAATCCCAGAAGGTATCGTGCGCGCTTTGCCCCTGCGGGACGGCCCAGTGCGGTTCCGGTTTCACCGCATGGACAAAATCGGGAAACTTGATCGCATCCTGGATAAAAAAGATCGGCGTGTTGTTGCCGACCAGGTCAAAGATACCCTCGTCGGTATAAAACTTGGTGGCAAAACCGCGGATGTCGCGCACCGTATCGGCGGAGCCAGCGCCGCCCTGAACGGTGGAAAAACGGACGAATACCGGCGTTTTTTTCTGCGGGTCGCAGAGGAAAGCCGCTTTGGTGATGTCGCTTAAATCGCTGTACGCCTGGAAATAGCCGTGCGCAGCGGAGCCGCGGGCATGAACGATGCGCTCGGGAATTCGTTCATGGTCAAAATGGGTTATTTTTTCACGCAGGATAAAATCTTCCAGCAGCGTGGGGCCGCGTTGACCCGCGCGCAGCGAGTTCTGGTCGTCAGCGATGCGTAGACCCTGATTGGTCGTAAGCGCAGCATTCTCACCGCCTTTACGCTGTTTCTCGAGGGCATCGAGCTTTTCGTTGGTCGTATCCGGGGCCTTCATGCTACCCGGCGCCGTCGGCTCTTCGCCCGGCGCGGTCGGGTGCGGCGTGGGCTGCCAATCCTGATCTTCTGGCGCTAATGCGCCCAGGCCAGGTTTTGCCGCCCGGTCATCATGCACCGGTGATTGATGGGATTTCGGGTTATGGGGTTTATCAGACATTGCACGCTCCTGCTTTCATTACTGAAAATGGTCTTTGCTAAACCAAAACCCTTCTAATTGTAGAACATCATTTCAAAAATATATTTTTATAAGAGTTTTGCTACTAAAGGACCGCAAGCAGGGGGCGACGAAAGCGGGCGTTTTCGGCTATGATAGGGGTTTCTGTTTACCGCCGTATTTAGTGAATTTATTTGTCATGAAACCACTTCGCCAACAAAATCGTCAGGTCATTAGCTACGTGCCTCGAGTGGAGCCTGCGCCGCCGGAACACGCCGTCAAAATGGATGGTTTTCGCGACGTTTGGGTTCTGCGGGGTAAATACGTCGCCTTTGTGCTGATCGACGAACGTTTCCGTCGCTCCCCGCCGTTTAACGTGCCGGAAGCGGCGCAGCGCTGGGCGACGCAAATGAGGCAGGAAGGTGAAATCGACGCCTGAAAGGCGCCAGCAACCATCGCTTAGAGAGTTTCCCCCGGTCAGACAGGAGAGACCCGATTGGCCGTATACGTAATAGTATTCGGCCCTTCACGCGCTCAGTTGGAACCTAACTTTATTTTGTCAGCATCCGGACAAAAAATGTGATCACATAGACAAAACGTTACCGCTCACCTGATCTGCCCAACATGACGATCACATTAGCTAAAAAACATAAAGTCGTAGCAAAAAAACATAATGGATTGCACGTCTGTAAGTGGAAAAAATAACTTCGTTATGAAAGCGCTTCCACTTGATGCGGGAAATAAACTGTAAATCAGCTGGCTGTAAGTATCAGTCTTATTGTGCTTTGATGCCTGTCTTGCCTCCGGTTTATCACGTTTCTCTAAATTTAGTGTAATCGCTAACACTTGCCGGTTTTAAACTTGGGGCGATGTTAAATGAAACGAAATCAGCTGATTTTATGTTTACTCATGTTTTTCTTCTTTTTTGCCTGGTCATCATCGCAGTCGCTACTGTCAGTATGGTTGAACCAAACCATTGGCCTGCAGGCAACGCAGACAGGTATTATTTTTTCGGCGTTATCAGTATCTGCTTTGTGTGCGCAGGTATGTTATGGCTTTATTCAGGATAAGCTAGGGTTAAGGAAAAATCTTCTTTGGTATATATCGATTATGCTGGCGCTCTCCGGGCCGGCATTTATTACTTTCGGCTATTTACTTAAGGTTAACCTGATACTCGGCAGTATATTCGGTGGCCTGTATATTGGACTCACCTTTAATGGCGGAATTGGTGTTCTTGAATCATTTACTGAACGCGTTGGTCGGCATGACAATTTTGAATTCGGTCGAGCGCGGTTTGGTGGTTCACTCGGCTGGGCGGTAGCGAATTTCTTTGCCGGTATGCTGTTTAATCTGGATCCGCGATTTAATTTCCTCGTGGCTTCAGTTGGCGGAATACTGTTTTTTGTGGTCTTAACGACGCTGCGCGTTGGTGAGCGTGCGGCGCCATCTGTTGCGCCGGGAGGCGGCCAGGATAACGCGGCGCAGAGCAGCAGAGTATCGCTACAGGATGCATTGAGCCTGCTGACGCTACCTCGTTTTTGGGCTTTGATTTTTTTTGTTATCGGTTCGTGCGTCTATAACGTTTACGACCAACAATTCCCCGTTTATTTTGTGGCTCAGTTCCCGACCAAAGAAGAGGGAACTGCCATGTTTGGCTATCTGAACTCTATTCAGGTTTTTCTTGAGGCCGCAGGGTTATTTTGTGCTCCGTGGCTAATTAACCGTATTGGGGCAAAAAATGGTTTGATTTTCGCCGGGATGGTCATGGCTGTCAGGATGATTGGATCTGGCCTTGTCGAAGGACCTGTGCTCATTTTTATTACCAAACTTATCCATGCTGCAGAGCTGCCGGTACTGCTGGTTTCCATGTTCAAATATATCACGCTTAATTTCGATAAACGGCTGTCATCAACGCTATATCTGGTTGGGTTTGCCTGTACCAGCTCGGTTATTGGCACGCTGATATCCCCATTGGCAGGCTTTGGTTATGACAGCATTGGGTTTGCGCCAACCTACTTAATTATGGGCAGCGTCGTGTTCGCCACAACGTTTACATCAATATTTTTATTGCGCTCTGGCGGAGATTCTTCGGCAGAACCCGCGATGAGCCAGGTTAACGTAGCGTAAATAATTAGACAGAGTTTCAAAATGCGAATTTTCGGAGGGGGAATGAAAAAGAAATGTCTATTTGATCAGTATGCCGAAACTATATTGCACGGTGCGGATTATAATCCTGAACAGTGGCAGAATTATCCCGATATTGTTGATAAAGATATTGCGATGATGCAGCAAGCAAAATGCAATATCATGTCAGTCGGCATCTTTAGCTGGGCAAAACTGGAGCCTGCCGAGGGAGTCTATGAGTTCAAATGGCTGGATGTCATTCTCGATAAACTGGCCATTGCCGGGATCTCTGTTTTTCTGGCTACCCCGAGCGGCGCGCGTCCTGCGTGGATGTCTCAACGTTATCCGCAGGTTATGCGGGTGAGCCGGGACCGGGTTCCGGCACTACACGGAGGGCGGCATAATCACTGTCTCTCTTCGCCAGTCTATCGTGAGAAAACGTTAAAAATAAATACCCTGCTGGCTGAGCGTTACTCTCATCATCCCGCGATCCTGGGCTGGCATATCTCTAATGAATATGGCGGTGAGTGCCATTGTGGCTTGTGCCAGCAGCAATTTCGTGAGTGGCTTAAAGAACGTTACAAAACGCTGGATGCGCTTAATCATGCCTGGTGGAGCAGTTTCTGGAGTCATACCTATAGCGACTGGTCGCAAATCGAATCACCGGCCCCGCAGGGAGAAACTTCCATTCACGGGCTGAACCTTGACTGGCATCGGTTTAATACTGCACAGGCCACTGATTTTTGTCGTCAGGAAATTAAACCGTTGAAAGCGGCAAATCCGCAGCTCCCGGTTACCACCAATTTCATGGAGTATTTTAACGATTACGACTACTGGCAACTGGTGGAGCCGCTGGATTTTATCTCATGGGATAGCTACCCACTATGGCACGGTGATAAAGATGAAATCACTCTTGCCTGCCATACAGCGATGTATCACGACATGATGCGTAGCCTGAAAGGGGGACAGCCCTTTGTTTTAATGGAATCAACTCCGGGGGCGACAAACTGGCAGCCAATCAGTAAGTTGAAAAAGCCGCGGATGCATATCCTTTCTTCCCTACAGGCGGTGGCGCATGGCGCCGACTCTATTCAGTACTTCCAGTGGCGTAAAAGCCGGGGTTCTATGGAGAAATTTCACGGCGCTGTGGTTGACCATGTAGGGCATCTTGAGACACGCGTTGGGCAAGAGGTCTGCGAGCTCGGTGAAATATTAAGCCGGTTGTCGGGCGTTGCGGGATGCCTGACGGATGCCAGAGTCGCGATTATTTTCGATCAGCAAAATCGCTGGGCGCTGAACGATGCCCAGGGACCACGCAATCTTGGTATGGAGTACGAGAGAA
This sequence comes from Klebsiella sp. CN_Kp066, assembly GCF_040065135.1. Lineage (NCBI taxonomy): Bacteria > Pseudomonadati > Pseudomonadota > Gammaproteobacteria > Enterobacterales > Enterobacteriaceae > Klebsiella > Klebsiella sp. CN_Kp066. The sequence goes on from NZ_JBEAIU010000040.1 coordinate 115,361, forward strand.
CAGTTAATGAACATTATCGTCCATTCTGGGAGCAGGGCGTTGCGGTTGATGTTATTGATGCCGATGGCGATTTAAGTCAATACCAACTGGTGATTGCACCGATGCTTTATATGGTTCGGGACGGTTTTGCCGAACGAGCTGAAGAGTACGTGGCTGATGGCGGCTATTTAGTTACAACATACTGGACAGGGATCGTCAACGAAAGCGACCTGTGCCATTTGGGAGGATTTCCAGGCCCGTTGCGTAAACTTCTCGGTATCTGGGCTGAGGAGATAGATGCGCTCAATGATGGGGAATATTGTCAATTATCAGGAGTCCCTGGCAATAACGCCGGGCTTAAGGGGCCTTACAAGGCTCACCATCTCTGCGAGTTAATCCATACCGAAACGGCGCAATCACTGGCAGTTTACGACGATGATTTTTATGCAGGCCGACCGGCAGCGACCATAAATCATTTCGGCCAAGGTAAGGCCTGGTATATCGCATCGCGCAACGATCTGGCTTTTCAGCGTGATTTTTTCACCGCGCTCATTAACGAACTGGCCTTAACGCGAGCCATTGAAGAACGATTCCCGACAGGCGTTGTTGCCACTGCGCGCACTGATGGAGCGCACACCTTTGTCTTTATCCAAAACTATACGGCCTGTGCGCAATTCGTCACGCTTCCTTCAGGCTATAGCGATGCTTTATCATTGACCACCATCAACGAGCTCACGCTGGGGCCCTGGGATTGCCGGGTTATCCGTCGACTTGCGTAGATCCTTTGGAGATAAAAAAACGCGCAGCTCAGGCCGCGCGTTTAAGGGATATGCATACGAAATACAAAGATTAGCGGTGCGCCAGCTCCGCATCTTCTTCGCTATCGAGAATAGCTTTATCGGTTTGGCGCAGCCACTGGCTGGTCAGGGTACCGGCGGTCATTGAGCCGCTAACGTTCAGCGCCGTACGGCCCATATCAATCAGCGGTTCAACCGAGATTAACAGCGCCACCAGCGTGACCGGCAGCCCCATCGCCGGTAAGACGATCAGCGCGGCAAACGTCGCGCCTCCGCCCACGCCTGCGACGCCGGCGGAACTGACGGTGACGATGCCAACCAGGGTAGCAATCCACAGCGGATCAAGCGGGTTAATACCGACCGTCGGTGCGACCATCACCGCCAGCATCGCCGGATAGAGTCCCGCACAGCCGTTCTGTCCGATGGTAGCGCCGAACGATGCTGAGAAGCTGGCAATGGATTCCGGCACGCCCAGACGACGGGTTTGCGCTTCCACGTTCAGCGGAATAGACGCCGCGCTGGAGCGGCTGGTGAAGGCGAAGGTCAGAACCGGCCAGACTTTGCGGAAGTATTTCAGCGGGCTCACGCCGTTGACCGCCAGCAGCAGGCCGTGCACCACGAACATGATGCCCAGACCAATATAGGAGGCGATAACGAAGCTGCCGAGCTTGATAATGTCCTGCAGGTTAGAGCCCGCAACCACTTTGGTCATCAGCGCCAGTACGCCGTACGGCGTTAACTGCATGACCAGACGCACCAGCTTCATCACCCAGCTCTGCAGCGTATCGATAGCGGTCAGCACGCGCTGGCCTTTGGCGATATCGTCTTTCAGCAGCTTCAGCGCCGCGACGCCGAGGAATGCAGCGAAGATTACCACGCTGATAATCGACGTCGGGTTCGCGCCGGTCAGATCGGCGAACGGATTTTTCGGCACAAAGGAGAGGATCAGCTGCGGGACGCTCAGGTCGGCGACTTTACCGGCATAATTACTCTGAATGGCGTTGAGGCGTGCGGTTTCCGCGCTGCCCTGGACCAGGCCTTCGGCTGTCAGGCCAAACATGTTAGTCACCAGCACCCCGACCAGCGCCGCAATCAGCGTAGTAAACAGCAGGGTACCGATACTGAGGAAGCTGATTTTACCCAGCTGCGAAGCGTTATGCAGGCGGGCCACCGCGCTCAAAATCGAGGCGAAAACCAGCGGCATGACGATCATTTGCAGCAGCTGAACGTAGCCGTTACCGACGATATTAAACCACTGGATAGAGTCCTTCAGCACCGGGCTGTCGGAGCCATAGACTAGCTGTAGTGCCAGGCCAAAAATAACGCCGATAACCAGACCGACCAGCACTTTTTTAGCGAGGCTCCACTGTTTATGGCGGGTTTGGGCCAGCGCCAACAGTAAAACCGCGAACACAACTACGTTCGCTATTAATGGAAAGTTCATCCCCGTTCTCCTGATATCTTTTATCACCAGGTTGGTCAATAACCAACTCTTATGACGGCAAGGGTAGCAGAAGGCGTAATCCGTTCCTTATATTCAAATGGAATTGATTATAACTATTTGAATAATTCGCTGCTTTATCGTCCAGTCTGGTGACTAATAAAGCGATGAAAGGTAGTTTGCAGCGAATTTATCATCTCCGATGACCAGCGAACGGCGCTGTTTTCGGCAACGTTTTGCGGCATCCACACGGCGTAGATGAACAGCGCCATGCACAGCGCGCGCTCCAGTTGATTACCTTTGCGCGGCGCAAGAATAGGGAAGCGAAAGCGCCAGCGGCAGGGCCAGAGCAGCGGAACCCCGGCAGGGGTAAGCATGTCGGCAAGAATATGGCTGAGGTAGCCCAGCACCAGGCCCTGAACCGCATCCGCCGGGACGATCCAGCTATCCGGAACCTTCAACGAGAAAATCGCCACCGCGCCAAAGACCACCAGCAGGCTATGGGTGAAGCCGCGATGGCCGAAGGCGCGGGCAATCGGTTTTGATATCCAGCTTAATCGTTGCCCGAGAAACGACTTGGGGTGATCGATATCCGGCAGCAGACAGGTCAGGATGGCGGACGGAACGATATGCCACCAGTCACCCTGGGCCAGCACGGGGGTTAATTCCGCATTTTTCGCAAATACCGCACAGGCAATAGAAAAGAGGAGGTGGCCTTCCGCCGTCATGATAAACACCCTAAACTGTCAATTCATACAGTATAGGGTTTTTATACAGTGTGCGGAAGAGGTGACGGTGTAACTCTTTGTCACAAGACCATCAGCGTGCCAGCCAGCCGCCGTCCACCGCCAGGGTATAGCCGTTAATGTAATCCGCCGCCTGGGAAGCAAGAAAGACCACCGGCCCCTGCAGGTCTTCCGGAACACCCCAGCGTGCGGCCGGGATACGGTCGAGGATCTCTTTGCTGCGTTCGGCATCGTCGCGCAGCTGCTGGGTATTATTGGTAGCCATATAGCCCGGCGCGATGGCGTTAACGTTAATACGATGTTCCGCCCATTCGTTGGCCATCAGGCGGGTAATGCCCAGCACGCCGCTTTTGGAGGCGGTGTATGACGGGACCCGAATACCGCCCTGAAATGAGAGCATTGAGGCGATATTAATAATTTTTCCGCCGTCGCCCTGCGCGATGAACTGTCTGGCGACCGCCTGAGACAGAAAGAAAACGGATTTCAGATTCAGGTTAATCACGTCGTCCCAGTCCTTTTCGCTAAAGGTTAGCGCATCGGCGCGGCGTATGGTTCCGGCATTATTCACCAGAATGTCAACCCGACCCATGGCGGCCACGGCCTGAGTAACAATGGCTGCGATCTGATCCTGACGGCTCAGATCGGCCTGAATAGCGGTAAAGCGTCGGCCCAGCGCCTGAACCTTCTCTGCGGTTTCGTGGGGGATCTGGCGATTGACGCCGACGATATCGCACCCGGCCTGGGCAAGGCCGAGCGTCATTCCCTGGCCCAGTCCGGTATCACAACCCGTCACGATAGCGACCTTGCCCGTAAGGTCAAAGGCGTTCAGTACCATATGCACCTCTGTATGCTGATTTTATGCGTCAAATAACGCCGTTGGGACAAGCATAGAGGGCGGGAGAAGAAAAGACAAATAAAAATGAAACGCTGTTTTAATTTTGTGATAATGGGGCGATGCCGCAACCCCATCATCAGCGATGCCTTTAGCCGAGCAGGTCGCTCAGGGTCAAAGATTCAAGGGTGGCAAGCTTGACGTCGGCCAGCACGAAGCGCGGGTCATGGCTATTTTCCGCTTCCGGTACGACGACAGAGCGCATCCGCGCCGCTTTGCTGGCAATCATCCCGTTGACCGAGTCTTCCAGCGCCACGCAGTTCATCGGGCTGACGCCGAGACTGGCGGCGCAGTTCAGATAGACCTGCGGGTGCGGTTTGCTGTAGGGCAGCATTTCGGCGGAAGCGAGGGCGTCAAACTGGTCGCGTAGTTCAAACATGGCGAGGACTTTTTCCAGCATTCGCAGCGGCGATGCCGACGCCAGGCCAATTTTCAGTCCCTGTGCTTTACACATCGCCACCGCTTCCCGCGCCCCCGGCAGCAGCGGACGCGCCTCTTCCACCAGTTGGATAGCGCGATTGATGATCCGCATGGTGACCTCCGCGCGGTCCGGGCCCTGCCACGGCTGTTGGGCAAACCACAGGTCGACGACTAAATCGATGCGCAGCCCGAGAATATCCGGCATTTCATTGCGGCGACGAATATCCACCCCAAGGCTGGCCATTACCTCCAGCTCTGCTTTGTCCCATAGCGGCTCGGAGTCAATCAGTAATCCATCCATATCAAAAATCGCGGCGTGAATCTGGCGCCTGGCTGACATAAGTCCCTCTCCTGTAGCGTAAGTAGATAACGAATCGGCACTCATGGTATATCATACCGCGCATTATTGGGCGAAATTCGCCGACGAAGGTAGACTAAGAGTGGATAGGCGTCTTAACAAGGGGAATCCATGACGTATCAACAAGCTGGACGCATTGCAGTACTTAAACGAATTCTGGGATGGGTGGTATTTATCCCGGCGGTTATCTCAACGCTGATCTCCGTGCTGAAGTTTATGTACGAGCACAGCGAGAAAAAACCGGGCATCGACGCGGTGATGATGGACTTTGCTCATGTGATGATCGAGATGATGCGCTTTAACACGCCGTTCCTCAATTTCTTCTGGTACAACTCGCCGCTGCCGGATTTTAAGCACGGCATGAATATCGGTTTCTGGATCATCTATATTCTGGTGTTCGTCGGCATGGCGCTACAGGCTTCCGGGGCGCGGATGGGGCGCCAGGCGAAGTTTCTGCGCGAAGGCGTTGAGGATCAGCTGATTCTGGAACAGGCTAAAGGAACGGAAGGGCTGACGCGCGAACAAATTTCCGCACGGGTTGTGGTGCCGCGCCACACCATCCTGGTGCAGTATTTTCCGCTGTACGTCCTGCCGGTAATTATTATTGTGCTGGGCTACTTCTTCTTTTCTTTACTCGGTTTTCTGTAAACAATCGGCCCGGATGCCCCGGGCCGGCTGAATCACAGAGTCGGCAGTGCGCGCGGTTTTCCCTGATTATCCACCGCGACGTAGATAAACAGCGCTTCGGTGGCTTTGTAGCGCTGGCCGATGGGCTCAGACGACACTTTCTTGACCCACACTTCCATATTGATAGTTATCGACGTATTGCCGCGCTTCACGCAGTTGGCGTAGCAGCACACGACGTCGCCGACCGCCACCGGGCGCAAAAAGGTCATGCCGTCGACGCGCACGGTCACGACGCGACCGTGGGCAATTTCTTTGGCCATAATGGCCCCGCCAATATCCATTTGCGACATCAGCCAGCCGCCGAAAATATCGCCGTTTGCGTTGGTGTCCGCCGGCATCGCCAGGGTGCGTAAAACCAATTCGCCCTTCGGCGCAAGATCTGTTGTTGTCATTCTCTACTCTGTACTGGTCAAAGACGATCAGGCGGATGCTACTATGAAAATGAGGTTGAGAGAATAGGGGAATACGCCCGCTATAGCGGGCGTGAGGGGGTTAGAAAGAGAGCGTGACGCCAGCGTAATAGGCGCGACCCGGTTCGTTATAGGTCGAAGCGCCTTCGTTTTCCCGATAAATTTGCTTATCGAAGAGGTTACTGATCCCGGCATTCAGCCGCAGGTCTTTGGTTAGCTGATAGTTGCCGCCGACGCCGACGACAGAATACGCGCCGACTTCGTTGGTGGCCAGCACCCCGTTTTCGTTACGAATTTCCGCGTATTCGCGCGGTTTCTGTCGACCGTACAGGGTCCAGTTGACGTTAGCCGAGAACTTGCTGGTCACCTGCCAGTCGAGCAGGGTATTGATGGTGTATTTCGGAATAACGGACAGCGGGTTGCCGGTATCTTTGTTTTCCGATTTGATCATATAAGTGGCGTTGGTGCGCCAGCTGAGCGTATCGGCAATGAGCGGAACCAGCAGCGTGCCTTCAAGGCCTTCGACGACCGCTTTCCCGCCGTTCTCCCACTGCAGGATATTCGCTCCGCTGGCGGTATTACCCAGCACCTCGGTGCCGGAGACGATCTTGTTTTTGTAGTCGTTGCGGAACCAGGTGATGCCGGCGTTATAACCGTTGAGGTTAAACTCAAGGCCGAGCTCTTTGTTGACGCTGATTTCCGGGTCAAGATCCGGGTTTCCCAAAAGATAACAACTAGTATTCCCGGCGATGTTGATTGGGCAGCCGTTACCGCGCGTAGAGAGCAGGTAGCCTTCGCTCGACTGATACAGGTTCGGCGCCTTAAACACGCGGGCAATGCCCGCCTTAACCTTAAACATATCGCCCAGATCCTGCGACAGGTTCAGGCTCGGGCTCCAGTTGCTGCCGAAGTCGTTATGATAGTCGAAACGCAGGCCGGGGATAATATTGGTTCCCGGCGTCGCTTCGATATTGTCTTCCAGATAAATACCGGTCAGCGTGGCGCTGTTTTTAGGGCTGCGTTGCGAAGGATCGCCGGACATCCCCGGCAGCGTTTCCGTCGTCGTAGTGGCCTGCATCGAAGCCGGATCGTTCAGTTCATCGCGGTTCCACTCCATCCCCACAGTCAGGGTCTGTTCTGCGAGCCAGTTAAAGGGAAGATTCACTTCAGCGGTTGAGCGCCAAGACTCCAGGCGGCTGGTGTCGTAGACATCGCTATTGATCATCCCTTCTACGCGACCGGTGGTGCCCTCCTGCAGACGGGTATTGTTGGTTTTTTCGTAGTAGACGCCCGCTTTCGACTGGCCCCAGTCCCAGATCCCGTTGTAGGTCAGGCCCCAGGTCTGCCGGTAAAGCCGGTTGGTTTCCTGACCGTACAGCGTATCCACCAGGCCATTTGGGCTCATATTACTGTTGCTGTATTGCGTATCGCCGGCATAGATATTGCCCTGACGGCTGTAGGCGTAGCTGAAGTCGAGGATCTGCTGCGGGGTGACTTTCCACGACAGCAGGGCGTTAATATCTTTGTTGCGCACGCCTTCGCGGCCCGCCGCATAAGAGCCATTTTGCGCGCGGTTAATATCCCAGGCATCGGGTTCCGTTTTGTTAATGTTGCCGTACAAACGCATGGTCAGGGCATCCCCGGCCAGCGGTCCGTTGAGGCTGAAGTTAGCCCGGTTAGTGGCGCCTTCTTTGTTATTTTCCGGCTGATTGGTATAGAGCGAGAGCGATCCGTGCCAGTCGTTGGTGGGGCGTTTGGTGATAATATTGACGACCCCACCCGCAGCGCCAGAACCGTAGCGCGCAGCGGCGGGTCCGCGCAGAACTTCAATGCGTTCCACCATTTCCGGCGGTACCCAATTGCTGTCGCCTCGGGTATCACGCTCGCCGCGCCAGCTATAGCGTACGGAGTTGCGGGAAGTGACGGGCACGCCGTCAATAAGAATCAACGTGTTTTCCGGCCCCATCCCGCGAATGTCGATCTGCCGGTTGTTGCCGCGGCTGCCGCTGGCGCTGTTGCCGGTCAGGTTTACGCCGGGCATTTTACGGATGATTTCTGACAGATCGTTAACCGGAGGGTCCTTAGCAATATCTTCAGCGGTAATGATCGAGACGCCCGGCTGCTGCTTCAGCGCCTCTTCGGCGGTTCCGTGAACCACCATGGTCTCCGTATCCTGTTCCACCTCTTCGGCGAAGACCCCTGGGCTGAGTAAGCCTGCAATGGCCAGGGCCAGGGGCGTTGCTATGTGATTTTTCTGCGTTCTCATTATAAATATCCATATCAAATCATGAAAAATTGAGATCGAGAATATCAATGATAATTATTATCATTTCAATAAAGTGAAGATAATCTCCATCAAATCCTCACAATTGCCGCAACTTTCCGGTATGTGACAGACATCATGGAGAAACCGGCGGGGCTTACCCTCACCGGCTTCCAGGTGCGATTGTCAGGAGGCGGGCGTCTCTTTGTCGGCCTTTTGTCGGCTTTTTTGAGACTGGTACCACTCCGGGAATTCTGACAGCCTGATGCCAGTTGGCACATCGCTCTGTTTTCGGCAGGCTATACGCTGCGAACGATAAATACCGCTATAGCCTGAGACCAGCCAGGCCACCACGCAGGCCAGCGCGGCGTAAATACCGATTTCAGAACCAAACAGCTCAATCGCCATCAGCGTTGAGGCAACAGGCGTATTCGCCGCCCCGGCAAAGACGGCGACAAAACCTATTCCGGCCAGAAAGCCGAGCGGCATATGCAGCAGCGGCGCCAGCGCATTGCCCAGCGTCGCACCGACATAAAACAGCGGAGTGACTTCACCACCTTTAAATCCGCTACCTAAAGAGACGGCGGTGAAGAGCAGTTTACCTAAGCTATCCCACGGTGCCAGCGGTTGCTGGAAAGCGTCCACTATCACCGATATGCCCAGGCCAATATAGCGCTCTCCGTGCAGCAGCCAGACCGCGCAGGCAATCGCCAGTCCGCCAATAAACGGCCGCAGCGGCGCGTAGTGAATCCGTTTTTTCATCAACGCGCCGATTGCCTGCGTGCTGTCGGCAAAAATGCGCGCCGCGAGGCCAAAGCAGCAGCCGGCGATAATGATTGCCAGCAGCGTCCAGAGCGTTAGCGTGGGAAAGCTGGTAATAAAGTAGTGCGTATGCTGCACGCCCCACATGATGCCGACTCGATCGGCAATAATTGCGGCAAACAGGCAAGGAAGAATGGCGTTGTAGTTTATCCGTCCGATAGCCAGAACTTCGAGCCCGAAGAGCGCTCCGGCGAGCGGGGTACCGAAAACCGAAGAGAAACCGGCGCTGATCCCGGCCATCAGCACCATTGACCGTGCATCGTGGTTAAGACGGAAAATGGCCGTGAAGCGATCGGCGATCGAGGCCCCCATCTGTACCGCCGTGCCTTCACGCCCGACGGAGGCGCCAAACAGATGAGAAACAACGGTGCCGAAAAATACCATCGGCGCCATCCGTAGGGGAATGACGCACTTAGGGTCATGGATCTCTTCCAGAATCAGGTTGTTGCCTGCCTCCACGCAGGTACCGTAGCGCAGATAGATCCAGCCGACGGCAAATCCGGCAAACGGCAGGAGCCAGATAAGCCAGCGGTGAGCTTCCCGCGTTGCCGTAGCCCACTCCAGTGAGAAAAGAAAAAATGCCGAGGCCGTGCCCGCCAGCACCGCAATGATAAAAGCGAGGAGCAGCCATTTCCCGAGGAATAAAAGCAAAGAGAGTGATGAAAAGCGGTATGCGCGCATCGTCGGATCCTTAGAAGATGAATCTTCCCGGACGCGGTGCCAGCCATTCAGATAGGCCTGCCCATTCCCGGTCCGGGAATAAAAAGCAGGCATCATTAGCCACATGGCGGTTCAAGGAGGAATGCCATCTCCTGTGAGAAATATCTTACATTACGAATCGATTCAGCTGAAGTGGTTTATACAAGGGGGAAACGAATAACACGGCACGCCGGGCGGCGCGCCGTGGGGGAAAGGTTAGTGGTTGTCGTCCTGCGGCATATGGCGATAAATATACACGCCGCTCAGCAGGGTGAATACCAGCGTTAGAGCGGTCAGGCCGAAGACCTTGAAGTTGACCCAGATATTCTGCGGCAGCCAGAAAGCGATGTAGATATTCGCCAGCCCGCAAAGGATGAAAAACACCGCCCAGGCCAGATTGAGACGTGACCACACCTGCTGCGGCAGCGTCAGCTCTTTACCCAGCATACGCTGGATCAATGGCTTCTTCATCACCCACTGGCTGAACAGCAGGGCGCTGGCGAACAGGACGTAGATAACCGTCACTTTCCACTTAATAAATTCGTCGTTGTGGAAAAAGATGGTTAAGCCGCCGAATACGGCGACTAGCACGAAGGTAATTAACGCCATTTTTTCGACTTTGCGATAGCGTACCCAGCTGTAAATCAGCACGATAGCGGTGGCGATAATCAGCGCGGTCGTCGCGGCGTAGATATCATAAAGCTTGTAGAATGCGAAGAAGACTACCAGCGGTAAAAAATCCAGAAACTGCTTCATACATCGATTCCGTCGTTCAGGTAGGGGCAGGTCGCGCCGCCCCGGGTTAAGTTAGTTACGAATGAGCATATACAAGCGGAATAAATAGATCAGCAACAATGCGGAGATCAGATTGCTGAGGGTATTTATTACCACCGCGCCAACGTTTGGCGTCAGGACCGCGAAGCTGGATGCAAACAGCAGAAGCAGCGTTTTCGCCAGCAGCCAGCCGATAATCGCCGGCGCCACCAGGCGTACGTTGGCCCAGGCCAGGCGCATACTGCTACGCATGGCGCTGAAAATACCAACTTTATCCTGTACCAGCATGATCGGCGCGAAAGAGAGCACAATGGCGAGCAGGACGCCCGGCACAACCACCAGCATCATCCCCATCTGCACAACAAACGTCGTCAGCAGGATCAGCAGCAGCAGCTTTGGCAGCACCGGCGCGGAAGCGCCGATCGCACGCAGGGCGCTGACTCTCTGGCCGGCGGAGACCATCTGGATCATCAGCAGAACGCCGCCAGCAAGAATGGCGTTGCCAACCAGCCCGGAGAAGGTCGAGGCTGCGGACGCGCGCAGCAGAATTTGCTGCTGCTCCGGCGTCATGCTCTGAACCAGTTCGAACAGCCCGCCGCTGCCCGCCAGGCTATCGCCCTGACTCAGAATCGACAGCTGCTCTTCACTGGGTGAAAAGGCATGGCCAAGTACTACCGTAATGAACGCGCATAACAGCGCAATCAGCAGGATAGTAACGAACTGATTGCGGAAAAAGTTCCCGGTGTCACGGTAGACGGACTTCGCCGTGATAGACATGCATTCTCCTTGAGTATTGCAGGTATTAACTAGCCGGCGATTGTACCGCAAATCGCGGCTGGGTAGCAGTCTCTGCTCCTGCGCGCTAAGTATATCTTTGTAAATAGGAGGGGAAATCGGCGATGACCTCTGTTGAGAAGCGACAAGGGAGAACTTGATACATCTCGTTTATCACTGATTGCATTGAGAAAGTGAAAATTAATCTGGATCAATAAATGTTAAATTTGCCCACTTAATGTGATCTATGTTGGATCAAACATAATTCATTATGGGTATATTCTTGCGCTGAATAACCATAATGAGGAAGTGGGTATGAAAAAGTTAGCAGCGGCGGTTGTTATTCTGGGCACGCTTTCCACCGGTAGCGTCTGGGCGCATGAAGCTGGGGAATTCTTTATTCGTGCGGGTTCGGCTACGGTCAGACCATCAGAAGGCGCGGGCGGAACGTTAGGCAGTCTGGGGGGCTTTAACGTTAGCAATAATACTCAACTGGGCCTGACGTTCACCTATATGGCGACGGACAACATCGGCGTAGAGCTGCTGGCCGCCACGCCTTTCCGCCACAAAGTCGGAACGGCGGCAACCGGCAATATTGCGACCGTTCATCATTTACCACCGACGCTAATGGCACAGTGGTACTTTGGCGACGCCAGCAGCAAGCTGCGTCCGTATATTGGCGCAGGTATCAACTACACGACTTTCTTTGACGAAAGCGTGAACGATACGGGTAAAAAGACGGGCATTTCTGACCTGAGCCTGAAAGACTCCTGGGGAGCCGCGGGGCAGGTGGGGATGGACTATCTGATTAACCGCGACTGGCTGATTAACATGTCGGTGTGGTACATGGATATCGACACCACCGCCAACTATAAGCTGGCGGGCGCGCAGCAGCACGACAGTATTCGTCTGGATCCGTGGGTGTTTATGTTCTCTGCGGGTTATCGGTTCTAAACTCTTGCTCAAAGCTGGTCGTCATGACCAGCTTTGTTTCTCGTTCGCGCAAAGCGTTGTCGCCAACGATGATGTGGTTTTTGCTTTTGCTCTTTGCAAAACGGCTTGACCGGCCGCTACTCGTTACCCCATTTATTCAGGAATACCGCTATATCATCGATCCGCTGTTCATCAATCCCCGCCTGTATGGCCATCTCTCCCTGCGCCTCCTCGCTGATTTCCTCGTTATTCATCAGCCGCGTAATCAGCAGTTGAAAATAGCGCGCCAGGGGCTCACGTTCTGACTCGCTGACGGGCTCGGCGGACTCCGTCGAATACTCATCCGCAATGTCGTAATATTTCAGTGGTACTTCTTCGTGCATAAATCGCTCCCGGGATAGAGGTTGTGCCTGCGTTTTCTGCACTGAATACTATCATTCCTGTAGGGCTTTATCTCGGGAGCGCGCTGAAAAAAGACGGTATAGCCGGCACAGGGCCTGGCCGGCCTGTGACGGCAGGCGTAGCGGTATTGACGATCTCTTGTTAGTGGCTACAGGTTTTGCAAAGATCCCTCAGATGAGTGGATAGCTAAGAAATAAATTGTTTTCTTTTATTCAATACATGCATGAATTTATTAAGATCCTGAGTGCCTTTTATTTTAAAATCATGCATAACGTTTTTTTTATGCGAGTACACGGTTTTATAGTTGACTTTTAACTCACGGGCTATTTGCATTTGGTTCAATCCAAGACTGAGAGCATGTATTACTTTTGACTGCGCATGGGTTATTGATTTACATGGGCAGTTGATACAAAGATTTACCTTTGGTGCAATATCTTCATATCCTCTTAATAAAAATAAGTTTATATGAATGTATATTTTCCCCGTAATCACAGGAATTGAATCGGATTTGTATAAAAATAAACAATCTTTTGTGCAGTTAGGAATTTCACTTTTGGAAGATACGCTTTTTTTCTCTTGAAGAATAAATAGCAAGCTTTTTTCTTTTTTATATTTCAACTCATCATGGCACAAAAAGATCTCTCCAGGTTCCATTTCGGTGAATATGATATGTGCTTGTGCAATGTTGCTTTGAGTGTACTTGTCTTCAAAGATAACGTTTTCGTCTGTGGTGATGGATTCCATAACCAATTGTTTTATAGCGTGTTTTGAGTAGACGTTTTTGGTATTGATCAAAATATTAAGCATACATAGATTCACATAGTTATTAATATATGCACTCTGATTTAAAAGAATGCCGGTAAAAATATAGCTGTTAAAAAAGTGAGCTTAATAGTCGCGATCTGCTTTTAAAGTTTAAAATAAGATATTGTAGGTCTGCAAAAAAAGCAACATTTGTCTGCAAAATGAGATTTGAGATATTTTTTCTAAGAAAAATCTTATTTTTCATATAGCTAGGGTTTGCAGGCTCCATTTTTGTGAATGTGCTCCGCGATAAATTTTTATTATGCACAAAAAGCTTAGTGTCAATACTTAATTACTGGTAAAATACCAACGGGCTAAAATTTGATATGGATGTCATTTACCGCAATGAAAGAAAATGTTTTTAATGAAATAGTTGAATGGATTGAGTCTCGCCTGACAATAAATCCATCGGTCGAAGATATCGCCCGTGGCGTGGGATATTCGCGGCGTTCAGTTTATAATATATTCCATGAATATGCCGGACTGCCTGTCGGCAAGTATATCAGAATGCGCCGCATGACGCTTGCTGCCGGTAAACTCAGGCTGACTCACCAACCTATTTCATCTATTGCCTGCTCACTGCATTTTGACTCTCATCAAACCTTTTCCCGCGAGTTTAAAAAAGCCTTTGGTCGCTGCCCCAGCCAGTATCGACATTCAGCATACTGGGATATGTCGGCGCTCTATCAGAAGGTGGGGCCGCAGGGCGACAGACTGCCTGTACCCTGGCTTTGTTTTCTCGAAGAGCAAACCTTTTCTGGATACGGCTTCACCTATACGCTCTCCCTGGCCGAGGGTATCTGCGCCAGGAAAAATGTCACCAGGCGGAAAATCGCGGCGGAAATGCCGGGCGGCGAGCGAGACATCTATATCCTCTCTGAATTCTCACCTGCCGCCGATAATCTCTATAAAGTGACCATCGGCAGTTTTATTGGTGCACCAGTAAGCTCACGGGAACGCCCTTTCCGCGAGATAAGGGTCGCTAAGCGGGGTTTATACCTGGGCATGGAATTTAGCGGTAGCTGGGAGGATTATGTTTTACTGTCAAATAATGTTTATATGAAACATCTTCCTGAGCTCGGGCTGTATCGCCGCGAGGGCTACGATATCGAACGTTTTGTTCAGCCGCAAAACGTGACGTCAGGAAACGATCGGCCTTATTACACCATCCAGTATTTTGTCCCGGTGGCCTATCTTTAGCGATTGGCTCACGCTCTCTGCCGCCACTAGTGGTGCCCGCAAGGTATGACCCAGTCAGACCCTGCATTGACATGAGAGACCACTGCTATCCACATTCGTACAGAGTTGGAGGGTAGGCTGACAGCTTTCCTGGTAATAGGTGTTTCGGATCGCGGCTGGAGGCCGCGTCCGGCGCGCTATCGGGAGGGACATACTGGATGTCGGCCATAAAAAAAGCCCGCACAAGTGCGGGCAAAAATACTGGAAGCAATGTGAGCAATGTCGTACCGAATACCTGAGTTGTTTACTCAACTATTCGGTAATGAGAAAGATAATATTTCTCATTTAAGATATCAACCCCAATTTTTGTGCGGCAGCGATCTTTTTACATTGAGGTGTTCATCGGGCATTTACAGGCTGCTATCCCCCTTGAAGCCGTTCCGTTCATAAAAGGATGTCTCTCGGCCGCAAAAAACGACCGATAGCTATGGTGTTGGCCGGATGGCCGCAAGAAGAGGTGATGGCGCGGTTTCGTCTGACGCGTAAATACGCCGACAGCTTACCGCTGAAATAACCGCCCGGCCCAGGGCCGGACGGCAAGCATCATCAGGCGGCTTTAGTGGCGGCTTTCAGACTGCGGGCGAAGGTCTTTAATTCTGCCAGCATGGCCTGCGGGTCGTTCACGTTGCGCTCGATAATTTTGACGATGGCAGAGCCGGAAATCGCCCCGGCCGCGCCTGCGTCAATCGCGGCGGTAACCTGCTCCGGCGCCGAGATGCCAAATCCTTGCAGCGGCGGGGCGGCGTTGTACTCGGCCAGCTTTTCAATCAGATGATGCAGCGGCAGCGCGGCGCGGTTTTCCGCACCGGTTACGCCCGCCCGCGACAGCAGGTAGGTATAGCCGCGCCCGTGAGAGGCGATCTGGCGCAGCAGATCGTCATCGGCATTCGGCGGGCAGATGAAAATCGGCGCGATATTGTGGCGCAGCGCGGCCTGGCGGAACGGCGCGGACTCTTCAACCGGCACATCGGCCACCAGCACTGAATCGACGCCAGCGCGTTCGCACGCGGCGTAGAATTCATCGATACCGGGGCTGAACACCAGGTTGGCGTACATCAGCAGCCCGACTGGAATCGTCGGGTGCTTCTGGCGAATCGCCGTCAGCATCTCGAAGCATTGCGCGGGCGTCACCCCGGCGGCAAAAGCGCGCAGGGTGGCGTCCTGGATCGTCGGGCCATCCGCCAGCGGGTCGGAGAAAGGAATGCCCAGCTCCAGCGCGTCGGCACCGGCTTCAATCAGCGTATCGATAATTTTCAGCGACAGCTCAGGATTAGGGTCGCCGAGGGTGACGAAGGGAACAAACGCGCCTTCCCGGCGAGCTTTCAGTTGTGCAAACAGCGTCTCATAACGTTCCATCAGATTTCCCCTCGCGCTTTTAAAATATCGTGTACGGTGAAGATGTCTTTATCGCCGCGGCCGGAGAGGTTAACCACCAGCAGCTGCTCTTTTTCCGGGTTTTCGCGCATCATTTTTAGCGCGTGCGCCAGGGCATGGGAGGATTCCAGCGCCGGAATAATCCCTTCATGGCGGGAGAGCGCTTTAAAAGCATCCAGCGCTTCATCATCGGTAATCGACACGTAATCGGCGCGACCAATGCTGTTTAAATAAGCATGCTGCGGGCCAACGGACGGGAAATCCAGACCGGCGGAGAGGGAGTAGGACTCCTCAATCTGCCCCTCATCGGTCTGCATCATCGGCGATTTCATACCGAAGTAGATGCCCACGCGGCCGTGCTTAAGCGGCGCCCCGTGTTCGCCGGTTTCGATCCCATGTCCAGCGGGCTCCACGCCAATCAGGCCAACGGCGGTGTCGTCGATAAAGTCAGCGAACATGCCGATAGCATTGGAGCCGCCGCCAACGCAGGCGATAACCGCATCCGGCAGGCGTCCTTCTTTCTCCAGGATCTGCGCTTTAGTCTCTTCGCCAATCATGCGCTGGAATTCACGCACGATGGTCGGGAACGGATGCGGGCCAGCGGCGGTGCCAAGCATGTAGTGGGCTTTTTCATAGCTGCCTGACCAGTCGCGCAAAGCCTCGTTACAGGCATCTTTCAGGGTGGATGAGCCGCTATGTACCGGGATCACTTCCGCACCCATCAGGCGCATGCGGAAGACGTTCGGCGACTGGCGTTCGATATCTTTGGCGCCCATATAGATGCGGCACTTCAGGCCGAGCAGGGCGCTGGCAAGGGCTGAGGCAACGCCGTGCTGACCGGCGCCGGTTTCGGCGATAATTTCCGTTTTGCCCATGCGTTTTGCCAGCAGCGCCTGGCCGAGCACCTGATTAGTTTTGTGTGCGCCGCCGTGCAGCAGATCTTCCCGCTTCAGATACAGGGTCGTGCGCGTACCTTCGGTGAGGTTACGGCATTGGGTCAGCGCCGTCGGGCGACCGGCGTAGTTTTTAAGCAGGTCGCTAAATTCGGCCTGGAATGCCGGATCTTTCTGCGCGCTGACGAAGGCTTCTTCCAGCTGGCGCAGGGCAGGCATCAGGATCTGCGGAACGTACATCCCGCCGAATTCGCCGAAATAGGGATTCAGTAAAGTACTCATTGTTGCTCCTTAATATGCGCGCAGCGTTTGAAACACCGAGGCCAGCTTGCTGGCATCTTTAATACCCGGCTGTGACTCTACGCCTGAATTAAAATCGAGTCCGGCACAGCCGCTTTTCGCGGCTTCAACACAGTTATCGGCGCCGAGGCCGCCAGCCAACAGAACGTTACGCAGATCCTGGCCTTGCAGCAGAGACCAGTCGAAACGCTGGCCGGTGCCGCCCTGACCATTGTCGAGAACGTATTTGTCGACATGATTCAGATTGCGCGGCGGTAGCGTTTCGCCAACGCTGAGGGCTTTCCAGATTTGTACCTTGCCCGGTAATTCGGCGCGCAGGGCGTCGATATAGGTCTGGTCTTCACTACCGTGGAGTTGCACGGCGGCTAAGCTCAGATTTTTCGCGCGGGCAATAACTTCCGCCACCGGCGAATTGCGGAACACGCCGACATAGCTCAGAGGCGCGCTGGCAATTACCGCTTGCGCCTGAGCCTCGTTCACTGCTCGCGGCGACGTCGGAACGAAAATCAATCCGCCATAGATCGCGCCGGATTCATATGCCACCTGGGCATCCTGGGGGCGGGTCAGGCCGCAGACCTTATTCTCACCGAGCAGCACGCGTTTTACGGCGGCGTTCAGATCGTCATGCTCCATCAGGGCAGAACCAATCAGGAAGCCGTTGGCAAAGTGGCTTAATTCGCGCACTTCAGCATAAGTATGGATGCCGGACTCGCTGATGACCGTGACGCCATGACCGAGGCGGGGTGCCAGGGTTCGGGTACGGTTGAGGTCAATCGACATATCGCGCAGATCGCGATTGTTGATGCCGACCACTTTAGCCTTCAGCGCAATTGCGCGCTCCAGTTCCTCTTCATTGCTCACTTCGGTCAACACGCCCATGTTCAGGCTATGCGCGACGGCGGAGAGCTGACGATACTGCTCATCGTCCAGCACCGAAAGCATCAGCAGACAGGCATCAGCCTGGTAGTAGCGCGCCAGGTAGATTTGATAAGGATCGATAGTAAAGTCCTTACACAGAATCGGCTGCGGCGCGACCTTGCTGACCATCGGCAGAAAATCGAAGCTGCCCTGGAAATACTTCTCATCGCAAAGCACTGAGATAGCCGAGGCATAGTGCTTGTAGACGCCGGCAATGGCCGCCGGGTCAAAATCTTCGCGAATCAGGCCTTTTGATGGCGAGGCCTTTTTGCACTCAAGAATAAATGCGGTGCGGGTGCCGGCGAGGGCATCGTAAAAATTGCGCTGCGTCGGTACCACTTCATTTTGAAAACTGGCTAACGGTTGTTGTTGTTTGCGGGCTTCTACCCAAATCGCTTTGTCGGCCACGATCTTTGCTAAAACGGTCTGCATTATTTACCCTCTTGCCGCTAATGCGGTCACTCTGTCATAGGCCGCTCCGCTGTGCAGCACATCGATGACTTGCTGCGCGTTGGCCTTCAGGTCTTCGTGTCCATGTAAACGCATCAACATGGCGACGTTGGCGGCAACGGCGGCTTCGTGAGCGGCTTCACCTTTACCTTGTAGTAAGCGCGTAAGAATGTCACGGTTTTCTTCCGGCGTGCCGCCTGCCAGCTGCTCCTGATGATACGGCGTCAGGCCGAAGTCGGCGGCGGTCAACTGGTAGCTCTTGATCTCACCGTTGCTGAGCTCCGCGACCACCGTCGGCGCGTGCAGCGATACTTCATCCATACCGCCGCTATGTACCACGGCGGCTCGCTGGTAGCCCAGCACGCGCAGGGTTTCCGCAATCGGCAGCACCAGTTCCGGACTGTAGACGCCAATCAGCGCCAGCGGCGGATGCGCCGGGTTGATCAGCGGCCCGAGCACGTTGAACAGAGTACGGGTTTTGAGCTGCTGGCGTACCGGCATCGCGTGACGGAAACCGGTGTGGTATTTCGGCGCAAACAAGAAGCAAACGCCCAGTTCATCCAGCGCCTGGCGAGATTTATCGGCATTCATATCCAGATTGATACCGAATGCTGCCAGCAGGTCGGAAGAACCGGACTTGCTCGACACGCTGCGGTTGCCGTGTTTGGCGACCTTCAGGCCGCAGGCGGCAGCCACAAACGCGCTGGCGGTTGAAATATTGATACTATTGCTGCCGTCGCCGCCGGTACCGACGATATCGGCAAACGGATAATCCGGACGCGGGAACGGCGCGGCGTTTTCCAGCAGCGCGGTAGCGGCGCCGGCGATCTCCTGCGGATGCTCGCCGCGTACCTTCATGCTGACCAGCGCGGCGGCCAGCTGCTCAGGCTTCACTTCGCCGCGCACCACTGCGGAAAACAGCTGGTGGCTCTCCTGCTGGCTCAGGGTTTCTGCCTGATACAGTTTTTCCAGAATCGGCTGGAGGGTATTAGTCTGTTCCAGCTTCTGCAGCGCCCAGGCCAGAGTCTGTTCCAGCAGACGCGCCCCTTGGGTGGTCAGAATCGATTCAGGATGGAACTGGAAGCCGCAGACGCGATCCGCGTCGTGACGCACCGCCATGACCATGCCGTTAAAGTGGGCATTGATCGTTAGTCCGGCCGGGATATTGCTGCCCACCAGCGAGTGGTAGCGGGCGACCGGCAGAGGATTACTCAGACCGGCAAACATCGCCTGGCCGTCGTGTTCAATGCTTGAAGCCTTGCCGTGAAGGATTTCACCGGCCTGGCCGACGTAGCCGCCGTAGGCTTCAACAATCGCCTGGTGACCGAGGCAGATGCCGATAATCGGCAGCTTACCGCGCATGCGGGTCAGCAGCTCCGGCATACAGCCCGCTTCGCTCGGGGTTCCCGGGCCCGGGGAGAGCATCAGTACTGGATTGTCCATGGTGCCGATGCGCTCAATCAGCGCCTGCGCCGGGACGGAATTGCGATAAATCACCACGTTATGGCCGTTCGAACGCAGCTGGTCTGCCAGGTTATAGGTGAAAGAATCGATATTATCGAGCAGCAGAATGTCGGCCATTAGAAAATCTCCTTCGCGTGGTGGGCCTGGGCGATAGCGCGCAGCACCGCGCGAGCTTTATTGCGGGTTTCATCCGCTTCTGACTGGGGAACAGAGTCGAGCACGATACCGGCGCCGGCCTGCACCGTGGCGACGCCATCCTGCACGTAGGCAGAACGAATGACGATGCAGGTATCGAGGTCGCCATGGGCGGTGAAGTAGCCCACCGCGCCGCCGTAGCTGCCCCGGCGCTTGCCTTCGGCAGCGGCAATGAGCTGCATGGCGCGCACTTTCGGCGCTCCGCTGAGGGTGCCCATATTCATACAGGCGCGATAAGCATGCAGAACGTCGAGATCGCTGCGCAGCTCGCCAACCACGCGGGAGACAAGGTGCATCACGAAGGAGTAACGGTCGACTTTGGTTAAGTCGGCAACGTAGCGGCTTCCCGGCGTGCAGATGCGCGCGAGGTCGTTACGCGCAAGGTCAACCAGCATCAGATGCTCGGAAAGCTCTTTATGGTCGGTGCGCATCTCCAGCTCAATGCGGCTATCAAGATCGCGATCCAACGAACCGTCTGCACGGCGGCCGCGCGGACGAGTACCGGCAATCGGGTAGATCTCAATCTGACGGTTGGTGGCATCGTACTTAAGCGAGCTCTCCGGCGAAGCACCGAACAGGGTGAAGTCGTTGTCCTGCATAAAGAACATGTACGGACTGGGGTTGCTCTTTTTCAGCACATCATAAGCGGCCAGCGGCGACGGGCAGGGCAGCGAGAAACGGCGCGAAGGTACCACCTGGAAAATCTCGCCCGCGCGGATGGCGCGCTGCATTTTACGCACCACGGCGCCGTACTCTTCGTCGCTCTGGTCGCAATCGCAGCGCATCTCGGCTACCGTCGTCACCGGCAGCGGTGCCGGCGGTTCGTTCAGCTGTTGACGAAGCTGAGCGATGCGCTGCAGCAGACGCTGCTTTTCGCTTTCCAGCGGGGTGAACAGGCTCGCCTGAATGCGCGTGTTTTTAGTCTGATGGTCGATAACCAGCAGCGTTTCCGCCAGGTAGAAGCAGTAATCCGGGCAGGCAGTGTCGCTTTCCAGCGGCGGTAGGTTTTCAAAGCCGGCGACGAGGTCATAGGCGAACAGACCGCCGAAGAACATGGCTTCGCGTTCGTCCTGCGGTACGGTAATCAGTTCCTGCAGCAGGCGAAAGGCGTCGAATACCGACAGTGAACACAGACGGGCATCTTCATCTAACAGCGCGCTGACCGGCGGGAAAGTTAATACCCGACCGTTTGGCTGACGCTGGTTATTAATGCCTGAAGGCAGAGCGCTGTCCAACAGCTCCAGCAGCGCCGTGCCGTTGGAGGAAAGTGCGTGAATAGTGACAGTGTCACCTAGTGCGGTAATACGCAGCGCGCTATCCACCAGCAGCAGGCTTTTCAAATCATCCTTACTGTCGATATCCGCGGATTCCAACAGCAGGGTGGCGGGACGCGCGCCGCATAGCTGGTGGAATAGCGCCGTCGGGTTTTCCCGATAGATGGCGTCGCTGGTGAGAAGCTCGAGTGCCGGTTTTGATGTTTGCATTATTTGTTGTCGCCTGTTCGCTATAATAATTTGTCCAATAAAAAGCCCGCTCATTGGCGGGCCGGGTATCTGTATGCTGAGTGCAAAACGCGATCACGCCGCCCGATAACAGGAGGTGCGCCACCAGCCGTGCAGAGTGATGAGTTGCGTTTTCATTGATGATACCCCTTCATGTGAACTTGCGTACTAGTTAACTAGTCCGAGAGATTAAAGTCAACCCCCGTTTGCAGATTTTCTCTATCAGTCGGTATGATGATGCGCTTATTACTATCCTTAATCCCTTAAGCTGCAGAACATCAGTCAATCTGCTTGTGACTTAAAGTATGACGGGTACAGGTTCATGTCCAGCAGGAGTCATCTTGAGCAACACCAACTACGCAGTGATTTACGACCTGCACAGCCATACCATCGCCTCTGACGGGCGACTGACTCCAGAAGAACTTGTCCATCGCGCGCATCAGATGCGCGTCGGCACCCTGGCGATAACCGATCACGATACCGTGGCGGCGATCCCCGCGGCCCGGGCGGAGATTGAACGCGCCGGTTTACCGTTGACGCTGATATCCGGAGTGGAAATCTCCACGCTGTGGGAAAACCATGAAATCCATATTGTCGGGCTGAATATTGATATCGCCCATCCCGCGATGACCACGCTGCTCGATGAGCAGAAAGCGCGCCGCCAGATGCGGGGACAGCAGATTGCAGAGCGGCTGGAAAAAGCGCGGATCCCTGGCGCCTGGGAAGGGGCGCTGAAGCTGGCTGACGGCGGCGCGGTAACCCGCGGCCACTTCGCCCGCTTTCTGGTAGAGGCCGGCTATGCCAACAATATGGCTGACGTTTTTAAGAAGTATCTGGCGCGCGGGAAAACCGGTTACGTTCCGCCTCAGTGGTGTACAATAAAACAAGCGATTGATGTCATTCATCATTCCGGCGGTAAAGCGGTCATTGCCCATCCCGGACGCTACGACCTCTCTGCCAAGTGGCTGAAACGACTGTTGGCCCACTTTAGCGAGCAGGGAGGCGATGCGATGGAAGTCGCCCAGTGTCAGCAGGCGCCGCACGAGCGGGCCCAGCTTGCCGCTTACGCCGTGCAGTATGGCCTTCATGCCTCGCAGGGGTCTGATTTTCATCAGCCCTGTCCGTGGATCGAGCTGGGCCGCAAACTTTGGCTACCCGCTGGCGTAGAAGGGATCTGGCGCAGTTGGGAAGTGGCCGTAGAACAAAATTGAGAGGGAAGTATGAGCCAGTTTTTTTATATCCATCCGGAAAACCCACAGGCGCGGTTGATTAACCAGGCGGTGGACATCGTGCGTAAAGGCGGGGTGATCGTCTATCCGACCGACTCCGGCTACGCCTTAGGCTGCAAAATTGAAGATAAAGGCGCGATGGAGCGGATTTGCCGAATTCGTAATCTGCCAAACGGCCACAACTTTACCCTGATGTGCCGCGATCTATCCGAGCTGTCGACCTATTCATTCGTCGATAACGTCGCCTTCCGTCTGATTAAAAATAATACGCCGGGTAATTACACCTTTATCCTAAAGGGCACCAAAGAGGTCCCGCGCCGTCTGCTGCAGGATAAGCGTAAAACCATCGGTATGCGCGTACCGTCAAATCCGATTGCCCAGATGCTGCTGGAAACGCTCGGCGAGCCGATGCTTTCCACCTCGTTGATGCTGCCGGGCAGTGATTTTACCGAATCCGACCCGGAAGAGATCAAGGATCGTCTGGAGAAGCAGGTAGACCTGATTATTCACGGCGGCTATCTGGGACAACAGCCGACCACGGTTATCGATCTTACTGAAGACGTACCGGTGGTGGTGCGTGAAGGCGTGGGTGACGTGACGCCGTTCCTGTAATGGCCCTGTTTCCAGGGAAGGAAGGGGATACAGCGAACACCATCTTGCCGTTTGCTTTATACTGACATTCAGCGCTGCCTGATGTTTTATCCACTTTAAAAGAAGCTATGATGCCGCCTGGCATCTGTCTGCTTGCCATGCGCCTGCACCGAGGCGCGTGGTAAGTTGTGCTATGTGCGTAATGCAAAGAAGCATTCATCCTCAAGTTCGTGTACCATGTTCGGCCACGCGAGAGGCGTGTCTCTGTTATGTCTGCTGCGGTGACATAAAAAAACGACACGAGCCGATGCATCATTTATTTACAGAACAGGGTGTTAGGTTGAATTCTATCCGACTCCCTGTTTTTCGAAGTATACCAGACGCCTGGGAAGGCGACACCTTAAGGAAGCTCAATGAGCGAGAAATTACAAAAAGTGCTGGCCCGCGCTGGCCACGGCTCCCGCCGTGAAATCGAAGCCAAAATCGAAGCTGGCCGCGTCAGCGTCGATGGCAAAATCGCCACCCTTGGCGATCGCGTTGAAATTGTCCCGGGTTTAAAAATTCGCATCGACGGTCACCTGATTTCGGTGAAAGAGTCTGCGGAACAGATTTGTCGCGTGCTGGCTTACTATAAGCCGGAAGGCGAACTCTGTACCCGTAATGACCCGGAAGGACGTCCGACGGTGTTCGATCGCCTGCCAAAGCTGCGCGGCGCGCGCTGGATTGCCGTCGGCCGACTGGACGTTAATACCTGCGGTCTGCTGCTGTTTACCACCGACGGTGAGCTGGCGAATCGCCTGATGCACCCGAGCCGCGAAGTGGAACGTGAGTACGCGGTGCGCGTGTTCGGGCAGATCGATGATGACAAGCTGCGCCAGCTGGCTCGCGGCGTGCAGCTTGAAGACGGCCCGGCTGCGTTTAAAACTATCAAGTTTACCGGCGGCGAGGGGATAAACCAGTGGTACAACGTCACCCTTACGGAAGGCCGTAATCGCGAAGTTCGCCGCCTGTGGGAAGCCGTTGGTGTGCAGGTCAGCCGCCTGATCCGCGTGCGCTATGGCGATATTCTGCTGCCGAAAGGCCTGCCGCGCGGCGGCTATACCGAGCTGGACCTGGCGCAGACCAACTACCTGCGCGAGCTGGTCGAACTTGCGCCGGAAACCAGCTCTAAGGTTGCGGTTGAAAAAGACCGTCGCCGTATGAAAGCGAACCAGATTCGCCGTGCGGTTAAGCGCCACAGTCAGATGGGCAATAATAATAACAACCGTCGCTCCAGCAGCCGTAATAACGGTAACGGTTAATAATTTCAGTTCCGGCGGTTACCGCCGGAATTCTTCCTCCTGTGACTCCTTTCACACTTCTGCATAAAGACAAAAAACAGGAAATCCCCGGACAAATAACGCAAAGCGGTGCGCCAGGCAACGCCATATACTGAGGCCACTGATTACAAAAACAGGTAGCCTAAAATGGATACAGCAGGAAAACTATCGGCAAGCTATGTGGTTATCGGCGTTAAAGAAAAAATAGGTTATGGCTTTGGTGATTTTGCCTCTAATTTATCGTTCGGTTTTGTTTCTCTGTTCTTACTCTTTTTCTATACCAACATTTACGGCATTAGCGCCGTACAGGCGAGCCTGATTTTTGTTATTGCGCGCGTGGTTGATGCCGCTTTTAATATTCTGATTGGCTTTGCCATCGATAAAACCCACAGCCGTTACGGTAAACTACGCCCGTGGTTGTTATATGGCTCAATTCCGCTCGGCTTTTTAACGGTGCTCTGCTTTGTGCCATTCGGCGGTGAGGCAAAATTCTATTTTGCGCTGATCTCCTATACCATTTATTGCCTGGCGTATACGGCGGTGAATACGCCTTATTCGGCGCTGACTAATCGTCTGACCCAGCATGAAGCCTCCCGCTCATCGCTATCGGTATACCGGTTTGTGCTGGCGATTGTTGGCTATCTGATTGTTTCCACTACTGCCGATATGCTGATTTCCCCGTTTAGTGATAAGCAACTGGGCTACGTCTTTGCGGTCTCTTGCTTTGCGCTGCTGGCGACCTTTTTGTTCCTTGCCTGTTTCGGAATGACCAAAGAGCGCGTTGGCGAGGAAGAGGAAACTCCCGCGCCGACGCTGCGGGAAATGTTGAAGGCGGTGGCAGGCAATGCGCCGCTTATTAACCTCTCGATGTTTACCGTCTTTTTTTATATTGCCTATACCGTGTGGATGGCGATTGCTATTTACTTCATTAAATACATTATTGGCAGCGAAGGTTTTACGTCGACCTTCTTTATGATTCAGTCCGCAGCGTATATTGTCGGCACCGTTATTTCGGAAAAAATCATTGCGCTGATAGGTAAAAAGAAAATGACTCTGGTGGCGCTGTTAATCGGCATTGTCGGCGTACTTATGCAATATTTTATCGCTGGCGACAATATCTGGCTGATTATGACCGGGGTATGCTTGTATAGCATTACGCTGGGGATGGGCTTTGTTTCCATGTGGTCAATGATTGCCGATACCGTGGAATATGCCGAGTGGCACCATGGGGTGCGTACCGAAGGCGCCATCTACGGCTTCTTTAATTTCATCACCAAAATAGCAATGGCTATCGGCGGCGGCTGTGCGGGATGGATGCTGGACTATTATCACTATGACGCGGGTAACATTACTGCCAGCGCAATTAACGGTATTAACGTACTGATGACGCTATTCCCCGGCGCGATGTTTGCTCTCAGCGCCATATTTGTCGCGTGCTATTCGCTGGATGAAAAAACCTATCGCGATATTGTGCAAAAAATCAGCCTGCGTAAACAGAACGCGCTTTAACCTCAGGGAGCCAGAGAGATGAATAACGATTTTAATACCACCCTCGCCGCGATGAGCATCGAAGATAAAGTGGCGCTACTGACCGGCAGCGGCCTGTGGCGTACCGCGTCGCTGCCGCAGCACGGTATCGAAGATATCATTATGACCGACGGTACCTATGGCGTTCGCTACAGCAGCGCGCAGATTGATGGCCGGGAAAAGTGGAGCATGGATGATTTTATTTCGGTCATCACCCAAACAGCAGACCAGGCCAGCGCGGAAGAACCTACCGCGAAAGGGGGAAGCGAGGCGCTCTTCAGTACGTCGCTCCCGGCGACCTGCTTTCCTAACGGTTCCAGCCTGGCCTGTAGTTGGGACGTTGAACTGGTGCATCAGATGGGGCAGGCGCTGGGAAGAGAGTGCCAGCATATGGGGGTTGGGATTCTGCTCGGACCGGGCATTAACATCCGCCGTACGCCGCTGGCTGGTCGAGGCTATGAATATTATGCCGAAGACCCGGTGGTCAGCGGCGACATTGCTGCTGCGCTGATCAACGGTCTGCAGCAGGAGGGCGTCGGCGCCAGCCTGAAACACTTTGCGGCGAACAACTCCGAGTACCGCCGTACGGAAATGGATTCGATCATTGAAGAACGGGCGCTGCGGGAAATCTACCTGGCGGGTTTCCAGCGGGCGATCACAAAATCCCAGCCGTGGACGGTCATGTCTTCGTACAATCGTCTTAACGGCGTACAAACTTCGCAGGATCCGTTTTTACTCACTCAGGTATTGCGCGATGAGTGGAGATATGACGGCCTGGTCATGTCCGACTGGTACGGTATTAAAGATCGCCCGGCATCGCTGATGGCGGGTAACGATCTGGCGATGCCGGAAACCCGCCGCGATAAACAAACTCTGCTGGCGGCTATTGAATCCGCAGAGGTGCCGATGGCGGTGGTAGACCGCGCCTGTCTACGCATGCTGAAACTGCTCGACAAGGTTCAGCGCCATCGCCGCCCGGAAACGCGAGCCGATTTCCCGGCGCACCACGCGCTGGCGCAGCGCCTGGCCGGCGAATCCATTGTCTTGCTGAAAAACGAAGATAGTCTGCTGCCGCTGCATCCGGAGAAAACACCGCGTATTGCGGTGCTGGGTAAACCAGCCCAGGAGCCGGTGATCCAGGGGTCCGGATGCGCGACAACGGTGCCGTATCTGCTCGACCGCCCGCTGGATGAAATTTTCGATCTCGCCGGGGACGATTTTAGCGTCTCATGGGCCGTAGGCGCGCCGGACGATCTGCGCAGCGATGAACAGGCGCTGGCGCAGGCCTGCCGGGTCGCTCAGGAAGTTGACGTGGCGGTGATTTTCGTCAGTACCGCCGTGGGTGAAGATGGTGAAAACGGCGATCGTCAGGATCTGAATATTCTGCCGGTGCATGAACGGTTGATTCGCGAAGTGGCGGCAGTCCAGCCGAATATCGTAGTGGTGCTGGCAAATAGCGATGCGGTGGTGATGCCGTGGCTTGGCGAGTGCAAGGCGCTGCTGGAAACGTTTTTTGCCGGACAAGGAATGGGGCGCGCGGTTGCGGAAATCCTCTTCGGCCAGCGCAACCCTTGCGGTAAATTGACGGTGACGGTGCCTAATACGCTGGAGGAAACGCCGGCCTGGCTGCACTATCCGGGCGAAAACCTGCGCCATCATTACGGAGAAGGGCTTTTTGTCGGCTATCGCTATTACGACAAGCGTTGTCTGACGCCGCAGTTTCCCTTCGGTTTTGGCTTAAGCTATACCCGGTTTGCTTACGATAATATTGCGCTCTCAGCCTCCCGTGTAGGCGCAAGCGAGACGCTTACCGTTTCGTTCGATCTGACCAACTGCGGAGAGTATGCGGGCAAAGAGATCGTCCAGCTGTACGTTAGCGCGCCGAAGGGGGAGCTGATTCGCGAAGTGCAGTCATTAAAAGCGTTCAGCAAAGTGGCGCTGGCCGCCGGAGAGACCCGTCGCGTGAGCCTGCAGCTGCCCATCGGCGATCTGGCCTGCTATCATCCTGGCCTCGGCGACTGGGTCGTGACGCCGGGGCTCTGGCAGATCCGAGTCGGCGGCTCATCGCGGGATCTGCCGCTGACGGCGGAAATCGAAGTGCACTGCCCGCAGCGGTACGTCCCGCTTCGCGATGATAATTCGCTGCAGCAGCTGATTCAGCAGCCGGAAGCTTTTGCCCGGGTAGTCAAGTTGATTGCCGATAAGAGCCAGATGCCTGCGGAACAGGTCCGTGAAAAACTGATCCGCCTGGCGCCGGATTTGTTCTGCGGGCTGCTGATTGCGCTGACCGAGTTTCTGGCGCTGGATATTGAGCGCGACGAACTTAACGCCGTGCTGACAGGGCGCTGATCGTTGCCAATGACAGGAGAGTGCGCATGTTTCCTTTTTCAGTGACTCACCCCGGTTCGCTCACGCAGAGCGGACGACAGACGGCGAACAGCGGCTACGAGCTGATTGCCTTCGATGCCGAGAAGCTGAACGTGTTTGCCGCGGAGGTTCGCTACTGCGAGCCGCACTGGCATCCGGCTCCTGAGCTGATTACCGTACTGGCAGGGCGGTTTACGCTCGCCGTCGGCCAGCAGAGCCTGGAGCTGGCGCAGGGGGACATGCTGTACATCAATGCGGAAGAGGTTCATTCCCTCAACGCGGAGGCGGCGGGCAGCCAACTGGTCACCGTTCAGTTTTCGCCCGGCCTGTTTGACGAACTTCACCCCTCGCCACAGCTGGAATGGAGTACCTGCGGACGATCTTACACTGCGGCGGACAGTGAAGTGCATCAGCGGCTGGCGGAGTTACTGAAACAGCTGATCGACAACCCTGCGCCGTTTCAGCGTATCGCCGCCATTTATCTGTTACTGGATGCATTAGTCTCCGCTGGCGAGCCGACGCAGCGCGGCGAAAGTTCGCTGCGCGACGAGGCGATGATCAAAAAAGGCATAGATTTTATTAATCAACACTTTGACCAGCCGCTGACGCTGAGCGAGGTCGCCTGCCATAGCGGGATGAGCTACTCATGGTTTTCGCGGCTGTTTAAAAAGGTGAGTCGCTATAATTTTAAAGAGTATCTGACGCTGGTGCGGCTAAACAAAGCCCGCACGCTGTTGCGCGATACCCGTACGCCGATTACCGAGATTAGCCACAGCTGCGGATTTCAGGAGCATAAATACCTGATTGCCGCCTTTAATAAATACTGCGGCGTTACGCCGACCGAATATCGCAAGCGCTTCGTTTCACGGCAAAATATTGTCGAAAGCGAACTGGCGCCGGGGGAGGATTGCCTGTGTCTGCCGCTCAACCATGCGCTGCTTGAGCGGCTGGTGGCTAGTAGTCGATCCCCATCTGCGCTTTGATACCGGCATCGAACGCGTGTTTCACCGGACGTAGTTCGCTGACGGTATCGGCCAGTTCGGTAATTTCACGGTGGCAGCCGCGTCCGGTAATAATCACCGTCTGCTGCGCCGGACGGTTGCGTAACGCGGTAAGCACCTCTTCCAGCGGCAGATAGTCGTAGGCCACCATATAGGTGAGCTCGTCCAGTAAAACGAGATCGAGGCTTTCATCGGCCAGCATGCGGCGCCCGTGCTCCCAGACCGCGAGGCAGGCGGCGGTATCGCTTTCGCGATCCTGCGTATTCCAGGTAAAACCGGTCGCCATCACCTGAAACTCGACGCCGTGGGGTTCGAGCAGATTGCGCTCGCCGTTCGGCCAGGTGCCTTTAATAAACTGCACGACGCCAGCTTTCTTACCGTGCCCGACGGCGCGGGTGACGGTACCGAAGGCGGCAGTCGTTTTACCCTTACCGTTGCCGGTAAAAACGATCACGATACCGCGCTCTTCCTGCGCGGCGGCGACGCGAGCGTCAACTTTGTCTTTTACCCGCTGCTGGCGTTCGCGGTGGCGTTCATCACTCATTGTGCGATTCCTGGTTTGCGGCCCGGCTGGGCGTCAAAAGTCATTCCCGTCTTACGACGACTGTCGTCGCCCATCAGCCACAGGTATACCGGCATGATATCAGCGGGGGTTTTCAATTTTTGCGGATCTTCCGTCGGGAACGCATTGGCGCGCATTTTGGTGCGGGTGCCGCCTGGGTTAATGCAGTTGACCCGCAGATGGCGGTTTTGATACTCCTCGGCCAGCACCTGCATCATGCCTTCGGTAGCAAATTTCGACGCGGCGTAAGCGCCCCAGTTCGCACGTCCCTGGCGGCCGACGCTGGAAGAGGTAAAGACCAGCGAACCCGATTCGGATTTGAGTAATAAAGGAAGCAGTGCCTGGGTGAGCATAAAGGTGCCGTTCACGTTCACCTGCATCACCTGCTGCCACACTTCCGGCTTTTGTTGATCCATCGGGCAAACGTCGCCCAGCAGACCCGCGTTATGTAGCACTCCGTCGAGGCGCGGGTAGTGGATGGCTATTTTCTGCGCCAGCTGCTGGCACTCCTGCGGCGTGCAGGTTAACAGGTCGAGAGTAAACCAGCGGGCGGGAATGCCGCCAGCCTGCTCAATCTCTTGCGCGACGCCGCGCAGTTTCTCTTCATTGCGTCCGACCAGAATAACGCTGGCGCTATAGCGGGAATAGGTCAGGGCGGCTTCACGGCCAATGCCGTCGCTGGCGCCAGTAACCAGGATGATGCGGTCCTGTAACAGGTGACGTTGCGGTTGATAGTGCACGGCGACTCCTCGGGCGATCTGCTGACGATCGCGCTTGCTGTTCGGTATCTCACTTTTGCGCTTTATGCCTGAAAGCGCCCGCTAATGCAATCGGCGAAGCGGAAACTCTTCGCGGAATTAATATCTTGCAACGATTTCATCGTCGCTGAAAAAAACAGGAAGGCGCCTCGCACGCGACACAAAGCACAAAGACTTCTCGCCGACGGCTGATGTACACTGTGCGCCAACGTCAGTGGTTTACACAAGGTGAAAACGTGGAATTAGTTGCTCAATATGGCCTGTTTTTGGCCAAAATCGCGACCATCGTTGTCGCAATTGCGGTTATCGTCGCCATTATTGTTAACCTGACTCAGCGCAAAAAACAGCGCGGCGAGCTGCGGGTAACCAATCTTAGCGAGCAATATAAGGAGATGAAGGAAGAGCTGGCGGTTTCGTTGCTCGATGCGCCGCAGCAGAAGCTGTGGCATAAAGCGCAAAAGAAAAAGCTTAAGCAGGAAGCTAAGGCGTCTAAGGCGCGGGCGAAGCTGGGAACGCCTGAGCCGGACGCCAAACCGCGCGTCTGGGTGATCGATTTTAAAGGCAGCATGGATGCGCATGAAGTCAGCAGTCTGCGCGAAGAGATCACCGCGGTCCTGGCGGCGGCAAAAGCGCGCGATCAGGTGGTCATTCGCCTCGAAAGCCCCGGCGGCGTGGTTCACGGCTATGGTCTTGCCGCTTCACAGCTGCAGCGTCTGCGTGACAAACAGATCCCGCTAACGGTGGCGGTAGATAAAGTCGCGGCCAGCGGCGGTTATATGATGGCCTGCGTGGCGAACAGAATCGTCTGTGCGCCGTTTGCTATCCTTGGCTCTATTGGCGTCGTCGCGCAAATCCCGAACCTTCATCGCTTCCTGAAGAATAAAGATATCGATATTGAGCTGCATACGGCAGGCCAGTACAAACGTACCCTGACGATGCTGGGCGAAAATACCGAAGAAGGGCGTCAGAAGTTCCGCGAAGACCTCAACGATACCCATCGACTGTTCAAAGATTTTGTTCACCAGATGCGTCCCGAACTCGATATTGAACAGGTAGCCACTGGCGAACACTGGTACGGCGTTCAGGCGCTGGAGAAGGGGCTTGTGGATGCGGTGGAAACCAGCGATGAGCTACTGTTGGGTCTGATGGATAAACACGAGGTGATCGGCGTGCGCTATCAGCAGCGTAAGAAAATGCTCGATCGTTTTACCGGTAGCGCCGCGGAAAGCGCTGATAAACTCCTGCTGCGCTGGTGGCAGCGCGGGCAAAAACCGCTGATGTAATCCAGACAACGCGAGGCTTCGGCCTCGCGTTTTCGTCAGGGCCGGGCAGAAGTGTTAATCCGCCAGGTGATACTTATCAGACAGTTCGTGCGCGAGGTATTTAAACATATTAAATACCGCCGTACTTTTCGCCGTGGGCAGTCCTTGCTCATCAAGATAAAACTCGCCGCTGAACACCAGCACGCCGTTACGCTGCACGACGTCGGTGGCCTCGATCCCGGCTAACGTATCTTCATGTTCGCGAATGAGTTTGTTGGCTTTTTCCAGAAGCGTCTGGCGATCGATGGGTTGGGTTGTACCTTGCATAAATGCCTCCTGTGATTCTTCGCGGGTAGTCTACGCCGCGCGACGGCGAGGGGCAAATTTTCCATTGATCTTACAGGGGTAATTGCAGGCGCCGAATAAACATCAGTTAGTGGCGGGATTTGCTTTTGCATGCTAATAAAGTTGCGTAACGAATTTTATCAGGTACAGTGTGACGCTTTCAGCGATCTGGCAACAGATTTGCTTGACATTCGGCCAAAAATTATTCGTGCTATGTCGCCTGGCAAGAAAAAGCCAGCAAACTCAGCTATCTGGTTTTATGGATGTGAAACCGGTGCAAAGGGTTGATATCCATCGACAACGACGCAACATAGGTTGTGACGTGTCGCCAGTGGATGGTGAATCAATGTGCGATGTATTCCTGGATGAATCAAATTAGGTAAAGGTGAATATGGGTAAAGCTCTCGTTATCGTTGAGTCCCCGGCAAAAGCCAAAACGATCAATAAGTATCTGGGTAATGACTACGTGGTTAAGTCCAGCGTCGGTCATATCCGCGATTTGCCGACCAGTGGCTCAGCATCTAAAAAGAGCGCCGACTCTACCTCCACCAAAGGGGCTAAAAAGCCTAAGAAGGATGAACGCGGCGCTCTGGTCAACCGTATGGGCGTGGACCCATGGCATGACTGGAATGCGCACTATGAAATACTCCCGGGTAAAGAAAAGGTCGTTTCTGAACTCAAACAGTTGGCGGAAAAAGCCGACCACATCTATCTCGCAACCGACCTTGACCGCGAAGGGGAGGCCATTGCATGGCACCTGCGGGAAGTTATCGGTGGTGATGAACAGCGCTATAGCCGCGTGGTGTTCAACGAGATTACCAAGAATGCTATCCGTCAGGCTTTCGAAAAGCCGGGCGAACTGAATATTGACCGGGTTAACGCTCAGCAGGCGCGTCGCTTTATGGACCGCGTGGTGGGCTATATGGTTTCTCCGCTGCTGTGGAAAAAAATTGCCCGCGGTCTGTCCGCAGGCCGCGTCCAGTCGGTTGCGGTACGTCTGGTGGTCGAGCGCGAGCGCGAAATTAAAGCGTTCGTTCCGGAAGAGTACTGGGAAGTTGACGCCAGCACCACCACCCCAGGCGGCGATGCATTGCCGCTGCAGGTAACGTACAACGGCGATAAGCCGTTCCGTCCGGTAAGCCGTGATGAAACCATGGCGGCCGTCGCGCTGCTTGAAAAAGCCAGCTACAGCGTGCTGGAGCGTGAAGACAAACCGACCAGCAGCAAGCCGGGCGCGCCGTTTATCACCTCCACCCTGCAGCAGGCCGCCAGCACGCGTCTTGGCTTCGGCGTGAAGAAAACCATGATGATGGCCCAGCGTCTCTATGAAGCGGGACACATTACCTATATGCGTACCGACTCGACGAACCTGAGCCAGGATGCGCTGAGCATGGTGCGCGGCTACATTGGCGATAACTTCGGCAAGAAGTATCTGCCGGAGAGCGCGAATCAGTACGCCAGCAAAGAAAACTCGCAGGAGGCGCACGAAGCTATTCGTCCTTCCGACGTCAACGTGCTGGCCGAAACCTTAAAAGATATGGAATCTGATGCGCAGAAACTGTATCAGCTGATCTGGCGCCAGTTTGTCGCCTGTCAGATGACTCCTGCGCAGTACGACTCCACCACGCTGACGGTAAAAGCCGGCGATTTCAAACTGAAAGCCCGCGGCCGTACGCTGCGCTTTGACGGTTGGACTAAGGTGATGCCAGCCCTGCGTAAAGGCGATGAAGATCGTACTTTACCGCTGGTCAATAAGGGCGACAGCCTGAGCCTGGTCGAACTGACGCCAGCGCAGCACTTTACCAAGCCGCCGGCGCGTTTTAGCGAAGCCTCGCTGGTTAAAGAGCTCGAAAAACGCGGCATCGGCCGCCCGTCTACCTACGCGTCAATCATTTCGACCATTCAGGATCGCGGCTACGTACGAGTGGAAAACCGCCGTTTCTATGCGGAAAAAATGGGCGAAATCGTCACCGATCGACTGGAAGAGAACTTCCGCGATCTGATGAACTACGACTTCACCGCGCAGATGGAAGACCGTCTTGACCAGGTGGCGAACCATCAGGCCGAGTGGAAGCAGGTGCTCGACAGCTTCTTCGGGGACTTCACTTCGCAGCTGCAAACGGCAGAGAAAGATCCGGAAGAGGGCGGCATGCAGCCGAACCCTATGGTGCTGACCAGCATTGACTGCCCAACCTGCGGGCGCAAGATGGGGATCAGGACCGCCAGCACCGGCGTGTTCCTTGGCTGCTCGGGCTATGCGCTGTCGCCGAAAGAGCGCTGCAAAACCACCATTAACCTGGTGCCGGAAAACGAAGTCCTCAACGTGCTGGAAGGCGATGACGCCGAAACCAATGCATTGCGGGCCAAACGTCGCTGTAAAAAATGCGGCACGGCAATGGACAGCTACCTTATCGATCCGAAGCGCAAGCTGCACGTCTGCGGTAATAACCCGACCTGCGATGGTTACGAGATTGAAGAGGGCGAATTCCGCATCAAGGGCTATGACGGTCCGATCGTTGAGTGTGAGAAATGTGGCTCCGAAATGCACCTGAAAATGGGGCGTTTTGGTAAGTACATGGCCTGCACCAACGACGAGTGTAAAAACACCCGTAAGATCCTGCGTAATGGGGAAGTGGCTCCGCCGAAAGAAGATCCGGTTCCGCTGCCGGAACTGCCGTGCGAGAAGTCAGACGCCTATTTCGTCCTGCGCGACGGCGCGGCCGGCGTATTCCTTGCCGCCAATACTTTCCCGAAATCCCGCGAAACTCGCGCGCCGCTTGTGGAAGAGCTGTTCCGCTTCCGCGATCGTCTGCCTGAGAAGCTGCGCTATCTGGCCGATGCGCCGCAGCAGGATCCGGAAGGCAACAAAACGCTGGTGCGCTTTAGCCGCAAAACTAAACAGCAGTACGTTGCTTCTGAGAAAGAGGGTAAAGCGACCGGCTGGTCAGCCTTCTATATCGACGGTAAATGGACCGAAGCGAAGAAATAACCTCTCCTGAGGGCCGCGTTGCGGCCCTTCATTCATTTCCCAGGTGACTGATCTCCCACGTTAATCTGCTTTTTTATCTCCCGCCTTATAACTGTCTTATTATTTTTTGTTAGTATCTATACATAGTAGATATAAATGATATAGTGGTTATAGCTAATCTCTTTTTTATTATCAAATCGTCTTATACATCATCGTCTTCAGGATACGTTGTGGCGTCTAAATGGCGAGTCGCAGAGAGGCAGAGCCAGACTGGATTGCCAGCCGGATCGTCGCCTGAACGTAAAATGTATTAAGCGGGTTCATTTTACGCGCTATCGGATATCAGCCATGAAACTACAGCAGCTCCGCTATATCGTTGAGGTTGTTAACCATAATCTGAACGTCTCCTCTACTGCCGAAGGTCTGTATACCTCACAGCCGGGCATCAGCAAGCAGGTTCGCATGCTGGAAGATGAGCTGGGAATTCAGATTTTCGCCCGCAGCGGCAAACATCTGACCCAGGTTACTCCTGCGGGCCAGGAGATCATCCGCATCGCTCGCGAAGTACTGTCGAAGGTGGATGCGATTAAATCGGTGGCCGGAGAGCACACCTGGCCTGACAAAGGTTCGCTGTACGTGGCGACCACGCATACCCAGGCGCGCTACGCGCTGCCGGGGGTTATCAAAGGTTTTATCGAACGCTATCCCCGCGTCTCGCTGCACATGCATCAGGGCTCGCCAACGCAAATCGCCGAGGCGGTGTCGAAAGGTAATGCCGACTTCGCTATCGCTACGGAAGCGCTTCATCTCTATGATGATTTGGTCATGCTGCCGTGCTATCACTGGAACCGTTCCGTGGTCGTGACGCCTGAACATCCGCTGGCGTCGCGAGAGTCGGTATCGATTGAAGAGCTGGCGCAGTATCCATTGGTGACCTACACCTTCGGTTTCACCGGTCGTTCTGAACTGGATACCGCCTTTAATCGCGCTGGTTTAACCCCGCGCATCGTGTTTACCGCGACTGACGCCGATGTGATTAAAACCTATGTCCGCCTGGGGCTTGGGGTAGGGGTAATAGCCAGTATGGCGGTCGACCCGGTTTCCGATCCGGACCTGGTCAAGCTGGACGCCAACGATATATTCAGCCACAGCACCACCAAAATAGGCTTCCGGCGCAGCACCTTCTTACGAAGCTATATGTATGATTTTATTCAACGATTTGCACCGCATCTGACCCGAGACGTGGTCGATACCGCGGTCGCTCTGCGCTCAAATGAAGATATTGAGGCCATGTTCAAAGATATTAAGTTACCGGAAAAATAACCGCAGAAAAAATGATGGCATCCTCACGGGGATGCCAAAACCTATAATGACCTGAATTTGAATATCTAAACGTTGTCTGAATCACAATTTTCGTTAACTCCTCATACCAGATTTGCAAATATACCTGTCGCGATCAAAATAATGATTAAAGATATCTGCCGGGAAGCGAATTCGCTGGATTAATAGCGCATCCATAATTAAGATTTATCTGTGGTTAGCAATTCTTAGCGATTGGTGGTGAAAAAATGATTAGTGATATCGATTATATGAAGTTTACGATGTCACAGGAACGTGACAAGACTGAGATAGATCCGGTTTTGAGAAGTAAGGCCTGGAGCGCCGTTATCCTTGGGCTTGCGATGTTCTGGAGCGTCATTGCTCTGGTTATCTGCAACGTTTGGTTTCTAAGCTAGAGCACCTGCCAGTCAAAATGGTTGTGTCAGTTTTATGACAAGTGAAATATTGAGAATAATTTCCATCTGATAAAAATAGCGGCAATAAGGAGGATATAATCTTTCTCTTTTTAGATTCGCTCAATAAATTTTCTCTATTGGACTAATCGGCAAAATAATGACGATTAGTCCTTCTTTGTACTCGCGTACTAATACACCTTGGTTGTTGAAGTAAACGCACCTTCTTCAATGCTTCTCAATATTACCACCCTCTATTATTCAAATTTCCTGTCTTAATCCGCTTAACCTATTTTAGCAATTTGAGTTGTTATCAAAGTGTTACATCAAAGATGTGTTATCTTTAATAATGACCCTGAGGAGGATCAGGGGATGCTATCCCTAAGGTAAAGGAGGAGCTATGTCGTCAACCCTACGAGCAGCCAGCAAGGATACGCTTCAGGTTAAAGATAAAACCTGGCATTACTACAGCTTACCGCTGGCCGCCAAAGAACTGGGCGATCTCTCGCGCTTGCCCAAATCACTTAAAGTGCTACTGGAAAACCTGCTGCGCTGGCAGGACGGTGATTCCGTCACCGCCGAAGATATTCATGCCCTTGCCGGATGGCTGCAGCATGCCCATGCCGACCGGGAAATTGCCTACCGTCCAGCGCGCGTTCTGATGCAGGACTTCACCGGTGTTCCCGCCGTCGTCGATCTGGCGGCGATGCGCGAAGCGGTAAAACGCCTGGGAGGCGACACCGCCAAAGTGAACCCGCTTTCTCCTGTCGACCTGGTCATTGACCATTCGGTTACGGTAGACCGTTTCGGTGATGATGATGCCTTTGAAGAAAACGTCCGGCTTGAGATGGAGCGTAACCATGAGCGCTATGTCTTCTTACGTTGGGGACAACAGGCTTTCAGCCGCTTCAGCGTGGTGCCGCCGGGCACCGGAATTTGCCACCAGGTTAACCTGGAATATCTCGGTCGGGCGGTATGGGGCGAACAGCAAAACGGCGAGTGGGTAGCCTTCCCGGACACGCTGGTCGGTACCGATTCACATACCACAATGATTAACGGTTTAGGCGTACTCGGCTGGGGCGTGGGCGGTATCGAAGCGGAAGCCGCCATGCTTGGACAGCCGGTATCCATGCTGATACCGGACGTTGTCGGCTTTAAGCTGACCGGCAAGCTACGTGAAGGCATCACCGCGACGGACCTGGTCCTGACGGTCACTCAGATGCTGCGTAAACATGGCGTAGTAGGCAAGTTTGTTGAATTCTACGGCGATGGCCTCGATTCCCTGCCGCTGGCGGACCGTGCGACTATCGCTAATATGTCGCCGGAGTATGGCGCAACCTGCGGCTTCTTCCCGATTGATGCGGTCACGCTTGACTATATGCGCCTGACCGGGCGCAGTGAAGAGCAGGTGGCGCTGGTGGAAGCCTATGCGAAAGCCCAGGGGATGTGGCGTCAGCCCGGAGATGAACCGGTCTTCACCAGTACGCTGGCGCTGGATATGGGTAGCGTCGAAGCCAGTCTGGCAGGGCCGAAGCGTCCCCAGGATCGCGTGGCTCTCGGCGATGTGCCTCATGCCTTTGCTGCCAGCACCGAACTGGAGGTGAACCACGCGCAGAAAGATAAACGACCAATCGACTATACCTTAAACGGGCAGCAGTACTCGCTACCGGACGGGGCGGTGGTGATTGCCGCGATCACCTCCTGTACGAATACTTCCAACCCCAGCGTGCTCATGGCCGCTGGCTTGCTGGCGAGGAAAGCTGTCGAGCTGGGCCTCAAACCGCAGCCGTGGGTTAAAGCATCGCTGGCGCCGGGATCGAAGGTGGTTTCCGACTATCTGGCCCATGCAAAGCTGACGCCCTATCTGGATGAGCTGGGATTTAACCTGGTCGGTTACGGCTGTACCACCTGTATCGGTAACTCTGGGCCGCTGCCGGATCCCATTGAGCGGGCAATCAAGCAGGGCGATCTGACCGTCGGGGCCGTGCTTTCCGGCAACCGCAACTTTGAAGGACGTATTCATCCGCTGGTAAAAACTAACTGGCTGGCTTCACCGCCGCTGGTGGTCGCCTACGCTCTGGCGGGTAATATGAATCTTGACCTGACGCGTGAACCATTAGGGACCGGTAAAGAGGGTCAGCCGGTGTATCTGAAAGATATCTGGCCGAGCGGCAGCGAAGTGGCCCAGGCGGTTGAGCAGGTCTCAACGGAGATGTTCCGCAAAGAGTACGCTGAAGTATTTGAAGGGACCGCCGAGTGGAAGGCGATTAAAGTGGATCGCTCTGATACCTACGACTGGCAGGATGATTCGACCTATATTCGTCTGTCGCCCTTCTTTGATGAAATGGGCGTTGAACCTGAACCGGTGGAGGATATTCATGGCGCGCGCATTCTGGCCATGCTGGGCGACTCGGTTACCACCGACCACATCTCACCGGCGGGCAGCATTAAAGCCGATAGTCCTGCGGGGCGTTATCTGCAGAATCACGGCGTCGAACGCATCGACTTTAACTCCTACGGCTCACGTCGCGGCAACCATGAGGTGATGATGCGCGGCACCTTTGCCAACATCCGTATACGTAACGAAATGGTGCCCGGCGTGGAAGGGGGAATGACCCGCCATCTTCCGGATAGCCAGCCTATCGCTATCTACGATGCTGCAATGCTCTATAAAGCGGAGGGCACGCCGCTGGCGGTCATTGCAGGCAAAGAGTACGGTTCCGGCTCCAGCCGCGACTGGGCGGCTAAAGGCCCGCGTTTGCTGGGCGTCAGGGTGGTGATTGCCGAGTCATTCGAGCGTATCCACCGCTCCAACCTGATTGGTATGGGGATTCTGCCGCTGGAGTTTCCGCAAGGGGTAACGCGCAAAACGCTGGGGCTGAACGGCGAGGAGCGGATTGATATCAGCAACCTGCAGGCTCTACAGCCAGGTATGACGGTACCGGTCAAGCTCACCCGCGCGGACGGTAGTCAGGAGGTCATTGAGTGCCGCTGCCGTATCGATACCGCGACTGAGCTGACCTACTATCAGAACGACGGTATTTTGCATTATGTGATCCGCAATATGCTCTAAACCTGCGTCTGATATAAAAAGGGCCAGCATATGCTCTGGCCCTTTTCTTATTAATGCGGCGGATTATTTACTCAGCAGGTGGCCCATTTTCGCCGCCTTGGTATCGAGATAGTGGGCATTTTTCGGGTTGCGGCCCACGATCAGCGGCACGCGTTCGACAATGTTGATTCCGGCTTCGGTAAGGATCTCAACCTTCTTCGGATTGTTGGTCAACAGACGCACCTGTTCAACGTTGAGCAGCTTAAACATATCCGCGCACAGGGTAAAATCACGCTCATCGGCGGCAAAGCCCAGCTGATGATTAGCCTCGACGGTGTCATAGCCTTGATCCTGTAAAGCGTAAGCGCGAATTTTATTCAGCAGGCCGATATTGCGCCCTTCCTGCCGGTGATACAGCAGGATACCGCGCCCCTCTTCGGCAATATGCGACAGCGCCGCTTCCAGCTGAAATCCGCAATCACAGCGCAGGCTAAAAAGGGCATCGCCCGTGAGACACTCAGAGTGTACGCGGGCCAGCACCGGGGATTGCCCCGAAATATCGCCGAAAACCAGCGCGACGTGATCCTGCCCGGTTGCCAGTTCTTCAAAACCCACCATGAGAAAATCGCCCCATGGGGTTGGCAGTTTGGCTTCTGCCACACGTTTAAGCTGCATGTGATTCTCCAGATTCTATCAGCACCTGACTGTGCTTCTGTTTGCCGCTATTTTGCCACAACGGCGCGACGTTCTCCTAATTGCGTACGGTTACCTGCGCGCAAAGCGCACAAACGAACTACTTTCCGTTATGATATTGAGGTCAAAGAATAAGGAGATGAAATGCTGTTGATTGCCAGACGAACCGCCGTTGGCGCGGCCCTGCTATTGATCATGCCTGCTGTGGTGTGGATTTCCGGCTGGAAATGGCATCCGGAACTGTCGGCAGGCATGATGAAGCTGCTGTACTGGGTGACCGAGACGGTGACGCAACCCTGGGGCATCATCACGCACGTTATTTTATGCGCCTGGTTCCTGTGGTGTCTGCGATTTCGTCTGCGCGCCGCGGTAGTCCTGTTCCTGATTCTGGGCGCCGCGATCCTGCTGGGCCAGGGTATGAAGTCGTGGATTAAAGACCGCGTTCAGGAGCCTCGCCCCTTTGTCATCTGGCTGGAACAGGCCCGGCAGGTGCCGGTCACCCAATTCTACACCTTGAAACGCAAAGAACGCGCTAAACTGGTGCATGAGCAGCTGGCCCAGGAGCAGCAAATTCCGCACTTTTTGCGTAAGCACTGGCAAAAAGAGACCGGCTTCGCTTTCCCTTCTGGTCACACCATGTTTGCTGCCAGCTGGGCGCTGCTTGGCGTAGGTCTGCTGTGGCCCCGGCGTCGTTGGGTAACCATGGCGCTGCTGCTGACGTGGGCCGTAGCGGTGATGGGGAGCCGCCTGGCGCTGGGCATGCACTGGCCGCAGGACCTGATCGTCGCGACGCTCATTTCCTGGCTGCTGGTGACCCTGGCGACCTGGCTTGCCCAGCGGTTCTGCGGTCCGCTATCGCCGCCGGGTGAAGAGGCGCAGGATATTAAAAAAAGGGCGGCAGCGCCGGAATAGTGTTGATATTGCCAGCTTCAGGCCGCATATCCTGTACTGGCGTCATGCATTTCCATTTCACCGCTGCGGCGAAAATGATACTTTATAGGGCTGAACGCGGGATTCTTACGCGCAACCCACATAACGGGAAGTCATGTGAAATATTTTCTAATTTTCTTATTGGTGTTAGCAATCTTCGTCATTTCAGTGACGCTGGGAGCGCAGAATGACCAGGTGGTCACGTTCAACTATTTGCTCGCGCAGGGTGAATTCCGTATCTCAACGCTGCTGGCCGTGCTTTTTGCTGCCGGTTTTGCCATCGGCTGGCTGATTTGCGGCCTTTTCTGGCTGCGCGTCCGCGTCTCTCTGGCGCGCGCCGAGCGCAAAATTAAGCGTCTGGAGCATCAGATTGCGCCAGCCGGCGCTGCGCCCGCTGAAGCAGGTGTTCCTGCGGTGAAGGAATAATCATTTATGCTGGAGTTGTTGTTTCTGCTTTTGCCCGTTGCCGCAGCATATGGCTGGTATATGGGGCGCAGAAGTGCACAACAGTCCAAACAGGACGATGCGAGCCGTCTGTCGCGTGACTACGTTACAGGGGTTAACTTCCTGCTGAGCAATCAGCAGGATAAAGCCGTCGATCTGTTCCTCGATATGCTGAAAGAGGATACCGGCACCGTCGAAGCCCACCTTACGCTGGGCAATCTGTTTCGCTCGCGCGGCGAAGTTGACCGCGCTATCCGCATTCACCAGAGCTTAATGGAAAGCGCCTCGTTAACTTACGATCAGCGCCTGCTGGCGGTTCAGCAGCTGGGGCGCGATTATATGGCAGCCGGGCTGTATGACCGGGCGGAGGGGATGTTTAAACAGCTGGTGGATGAAACGGATTTTCGCCTTGGTGCATTACAGCAGCTGCTGCAGATTTATCAGTCAACCAGCGACTGGCAGTCGGCGATTGAAGTGGCGGAACGCCTGGTTAAGCTCGGTAAAGAGAAGCACCGCGGCGAAATCGCCAACTTCTGGTGCGAGCTGGCGCTGCAGCAAATGGCGGGCAATGACCTGGATAAGGCCATGGCGCTACTGAAAAAAGGCGCCGCTGCGGACAAGAACAGCGCTCGCGTCTCCATCATGATGGGACGGGTGTGGATGGAGAAGGGCGACTACGCTAAAGCCGTCGAGAGCCTGGAACGGGTAATTGAGCAAGACAAAGAACTGGTCGGTGAAACCCTGGAGATGCTGCAAACCTGTTACCAGCAGCTGGGGAAAATCGACGAGTGGGAAGCGTTTTTACGCCGCTGCGCGGATGAAAACACCGGGGCGACGGCCGACCTCATGCTGGCACAAATCCTTGAGCAGCGAGAAGGAATTGAGTCCGCGCAAAACTATGTGACGCGCCAGCTGGAGCGCCACCCGACGATGCGCGTATTCCATAAACTGATCGATTACCATATTAATGAAGCCGAAGAGGGGCGGGCGAAGCAGAGCCTGGGTGTTCTGCGCCAGATGGTGGGCGAACAGGTCCGCAGCAAGCCGCGTTACCGCTGTCAAAAATGTGGTTTCACCGCGCATACGCTGTACTGGCACTGCCCGTCGTGCCGCTCGTGGTCCACCATTAAGCCAATTCGCGGCCTGGATGGGCAGTAAATTTAAAAAAACGCGCGCTTTAGTTACAACATACTAATGGATTTATCTTCATCATCTCCTCCGGCTACGGTAGCCGAATCGTCCGGCAGACAGGGAAATGCAGCCTGTTATTTTTGCCTTATCGCAGGTAGAATGCTGCCCGTTTACCTTTTTTGCGCCGAACCGGCGCTCATCAACAATTAAGGTCCGGTCATGACGTCTACTGCTACATCTTCTTCCCGCGTTGTCACATCCTCTCCCGTCGTCGTTGCTCTTGATTATGATAACCGTGATAAAGCGCTGGCGTTTGTCGACCGTATCGACCCGCGCGACTGTCGCCTGAAGGTGGGTAAAGAGATGTTTACTCTACTGGGGCCGCAGTTTGTTCGCGACCTGCATCAGCGCGGTTTCGAAGTTTTTCTCGATCTAAAATTTCACGATATTCCGAATACCACCGCCCGCGCGGTCGCCGCAGCGGCTGAGCTCGGCGTCTGGATGGTCAACGTTCACGCTTCCGGGGGGGCGCGTATGATGACCGCCGCACGTGAAGCCCTACAACCTTTCGGCAA
Organism: Klebsiella sp. CN_Kp066; assembly: GCF_040065135.1. Classification (NCBI taxonomy): domain Bacteria; kingdom Pseudomonadati; phylum Pseudomonadota; class Gammaproteobacteria; order Enterobacterales; family Enterobacteriaceae; genus Klebsiella; species Klebsiella sp. CN_Kp066. The sequence continues at coordinate 159,384 of NZ_JBEAIU010000040.1, forward strand.
AGACGCCCCGCTGTTAATTGCCGTCACCGTGCTAACCAGCATGGAAGCCAGCGATCTACAGGATCTGGGGATTACGCTTTCTCCAGCCGACTACGCCGCGAAGCTGGCGGAGCTGACCCAGCGCTGCGGTCTGGATGGCGTGGTATGCTCGGCGCAGGAAGCGGTTCGCTTTAAACAAGAACGGGGCCAGGCGTTCAGGCTGGTGACGCCTGGCATTCGTCCACAAGGCAGCGACGCCGGCGACCAGCGGCGAATTATGACGCCGGAGCAGGCGCAGGCAGCTGGCGTGGATTATATGGTCATTGGTCGCCCGGTCACGCAGTCTGCCGATCCTGCCGCTACGCTGCGCAGCATCAACGCATCGTTGAATAAGGAGGCATGATGAGCGATTCCAATAGCCGACTGGTGTACTCAACGGACAGCGGTCGTATTGATGAACCCAAACCGGTACAAGCGCGCCCGAAAGGGGACGGTATCGTGCGCATCCAGCGGCAGACAAGCGGTCGTAAGGGTAAGGGCGTCTGCCTGATTAGTGGGATTGATGAGAATGATGAAGCGCTGGCTAAACTTGCCGCCGAGCTGAAAAAGAAATGCGGCTGCGGTGGGTCGGTAAAGGACGGTGTGATTGAGATTCAGGGCGATAAGCGCGAGCTGCTAAAAACGCTTCTTGAAGCCAAAGGGATGAAGGTTAAGCTGGCTGGCGGTTAATCAATAATAAGGCCACGATAATTATCGTGGCCTGCAATTTTTTGCTGGTGTACTGGTCAGCTAATATAAACTTTAATTTAATTGCTTGCGGTTAAATTATTTACCTACCTGGTGGCCAATAATACCGCCGACTGCCGCGCCGCCCAGGGTACCCAGGGTGCTGCCGTCGGTAAGCACCGCGCCACCGAGCGCACCGGCGCCTGCGCCGATAGCGGTATTACGATCGCGTTTAGACCAGTTCGAACAAGCGCTCAGAGACATTGCAACAGTGACGGCCAGAACCACAGCGGCCATTTTTTTGTTCATTGAAGTCATCATTTTTTTCTCCTGAATAATCTATTCATGGATACAACTTCCCTTAAGCATAGCTTGTTACGCCAGCTCGGGGAGTATTCCATGAAGCTTTAGTTGCGCAGGTGTTGCTCTATTCACGCAGGTGATAGTTACTTCCTGTTATATCGCTAACATTAATTCTACTTTCAATAAATTTTTCAGGCAGGTAAAAAGTCTGAATTCAGCGGTCAGATAAGTCTCAGACGAGAGCTATGCCGGGTACGGCCCGGCATACTAAAGGCAAAGCAGGGAGAACGATCAGGGATGGTTGACGATATTTACGGTTAAGCCGCACTGCGTTAACTGGTTATGCACGGCATCGTTTAGATTGTCGTCGGTAATAATGCGGTTGAATCGGCCGATCGGCCCGAGCGGATATGGGTGCACAACGTTGAACTTCGAGCTATCGCTCAGCACAATCGCCTCACAGCCCTTTTCAAGCACCGCGTTCACCACATCGGCGCGCATCATATCTCGTCCGGTAAATCCGGTTTCGGCCTGCCAGCCGTCGATGCCGATAAAGGCCTTGCTGAAGTGAACCTGCTGAATAAACTGCCGCGTGAGAGGACCAACCATGCTTTCGCTGCGCTTCTGGTAGATTCCACCCAGCAGGATCACTTCTCCGGGCGTCTCTTTCAGTAGGTGAGCGATATAGCTGCTGACGGTGATGATAGTGATATCGCCGCGCTCGGCGAGCGTACGGGCGAGCAGAGCGTTGCAGCTGCCGTTTTCGATAAATACCGTTTCCCCGGAGGAGACGAGCGTAGCGGCCCGCGCAGCCAGCTCTCGCTTAATGGCGAAATGGGTCATCATGCGGGTTTCCACATCTTCGCTGTCCAGCGGAACGGCGAAGCCGTGGGTACGTCGCAGGTAGCTCTGCTTTTCTAATGAGTTTAAATCCTGGCGAATGGTGACTTCAGAGACACCGGTCATTTTCGCGAGATCGGCCACGCTCATACGGCCTTTATCGATGACCATTTGCAAAATACTTTGTTGTCGGGCGTTCATAGCAACTTCGCAGTTAAGGGCTGTTTGGGCGAGCGATCGGGCCAGGATGCCCGATTGCGGCGGTGTAGATTATCAAATTTCCCACGGGGCCTTAGGCTGGCCGGGTTTGTTTTCCTGTTCGTCGTTCGAAAGCGCCTGGAGTTCAGCTTTCAGAATTTCGAGGTTATGGATCGCGGAGTGATAATCCCCGGCAACCAGAATATCCAGCACGGTATCGATACGTTGGGCGAGCAGGCGAGCATTCAGATCTGACATGGCGTTATCCTGGTTACAAATGTGAATAAAATCAATGATGCTAAAAACGGATGAAAAAGAGAAGCGAAATAAACGCACAACTTTACTCATCGACGATAATTAGCGGACAACGCGCGGAACACCTACGGGAAGGGCTAAAACGCGGCTCCGGGTAAGGGAGCCGCATTGAACAGTCTATCAGGCGGCAGGGCGCGCAATCACGCTACGGGTTTCCATGCGGACTTCGGCAATCGTGACATCGATAACATCCGTCACCTTATATACGACCTCGCCTTTAATTTGCACGGTACCGCTTTCCTGGCTGCAAACCAGCTCATCGCGTACGGCGTGGAGGAATGGGGCCGGGATAAAGGCAACCGCGCCGTTATCAACCAGTCGAACACGCATACCGCCGCGGCTGACATCGATAATTTCAGCAGCAAAGCGAGTATTAGTGCCGGCCTGCGGCTTCAGATAGCGGGCGTACAGCCAGTCGCCGACGTCGCGCTCCGCCATGCGGTTGAGGCGGCGACGTTCCGCCATTTGCACCGCAACGTCATCCTGCGGACGAGAGATGGTTTCCCCTTTGATAATCGCTTTCAGCAGACGATGGTTGATCATATCGCCGTACTTACGGATTGGGGAGGTCCAGGTTGCATAGGCTTCCAGACCCAGGCCAAAGTGCGGGCCCGGCTCGGTGCTGATTTCGGCAAAGGACTGGAAACGGCGAATACGGCTGTCGAGGAAACCGGACGGCTGCGCGTCCAGTTCGCGACGCAGTTTGCAGAAGCCCTCCAGCGTCAGTACTTCCACCGGATCAACGTGAACATCGTGGGTTTTCAGCAAGGCCGCGAGCTGCTCGGTATTGGCCGGATCGAATCCGGTATGGACGTTATACACGCCGAAACCGAGCTTATCGCGCAGCACGCGGGCGGCGCAGATGTTGGCGGCAATCATCGACTCTTCAACGATGCGATTAGCGATACGACGCGGTTCGGCAACGATATCCAGCACTTCGCCTTTTTCGCCCAGCACAAAGCGATAATCCGGACGGTCCTTGAACACCAGCGCGTGGTTTTTGCGCCATTCGCTACGGCGCAGGCAGGCATCGTGCAGCAGGTTAATTTGCTGCGCGATTATCTCGCTCTCCGGCTGCCAGCCGCCGTTATTTTCCAGCCAGTCGGACACATCATCGTAGGCCAGCTTCGCTTTCGATTCGATGGTCGCCGCGAAGAACTGAATATCGTCTTCGATGGCCCCGTCAGCAGCCAGGATCATACGGCAGGCCAGAACCGGACGAACTTCGTTGGGGCGCAGGGAGCAGAGGTCATCAGAGAGTTCGCGCGGCAGCATCGGAATGTTGAAGCCCGGCAGATAGTTGGTAAAGGCGCGAATTTTTGCCGTATTGTCCAGCTTGCTGCCTTCGGCAATCCAGGCGGTTGGATCGGCGATGGCGACAGTCAGGTGCAGCTTACCGTCAGCGGCCAGCTCGGCGTACAGCGCATCGTCCATATCTTCGGTGCTGGCGCTGTCGATGGTCACGAAAGTCAGCGCCGTTAAATCGCGGCGTTCCAGACCCTCATCAAGCATCTCGGTCGCTACCCCATCCGGCGCTTCTTTTTCCAGATTATGGCGCGCCAGGGTGACCCACCATGGTGCGAAATGATCGTCGCCGAAGGTAATGTACTGGGTGAGCTCAGCGTAGAAACCGCGGTCACCTTTCAGCGGATGACGGCGCATTTCGGCAACGGCCCAGTCACCCTCTTTAAAATCATGCTCTACGCCGCGAGCAGCGCGGCAGGGAATGGCATCTTTCAGCAGCGGATGGTCAGGAACGATGGAAAGACGGTCGTCTTTCTTATGAACTTTGCCGACAAAACGCGTCAGGAACGGCTCAACCAGTTCTTCCGGCTCAGCGCTTTCGCGTTCTTTTTCAGTATTGACCACGGCAATAATACGATCGCCATGCATGACTTTTTTCATTTGCGGCGGCGGAATGAAATAGCTTTTCTGAGAGTCGACTTCGAGGAAGCCAAACCCTTTTTCCGTCCCTTTAACGACCCCTTCAACGCGCGGAGTCTGGGAATGCAGTTGCTGTTTAAGCTGCGCTAGCAGCGGGTTGTCCTGAAACATAATTTCTTATTTTCGTGGCTAAAAGAGCGGCTGACATTTTTACGCGAATATGCCTGCCGCAGCAAGCGCTGTTTCAGCATTTTACGTCTGCTGACATCCATTGCCGAGGGCGATTTTCAGACGATTCATCCAACCGCATAGCCCGCACCAGGCGAGAAGATCGATGGCGGCGGTGCGGGAAAGCCCGCATTCCGTCAATGGGCTTAGGTGGGCGGCGCTAAAACGGTCAGGGGAGCGGGTTAAAAGCTGTATGGACTGTAAAAGCCGGTGCTCGATGACATGCTCTTCTCTGCGCGACTGCGCGTCAGGAACGATACCGCGTAAAGCATCGGCAAAATCCGGACATCGCGAGGCCCAGGCATTGAAGCAGCTGATGCTGCCGTTAATCCGCGCTGCGATCAGCGCCACCTGCGCGGCGAACGGCGGCTGATCGCTGAGGTGGCTCAGGAGCAGTTCCTGCAGATCCAGCGGCGGTTCCTGGGTCGCCAGCAGCGGCGCCAGTTCAAACAGGCCGGGATACTTTTGCCATTTTGCCAGCAGCGACTGACGCTCATCATCGGCATAGCGTAAATCTGAGTCGTCAAGTCCGGGCCGCCAGTCGCTCTCTCGGGCAATGAAAAGCGCCTCTGGCGCATCTTCCTGCTGCGGCATCCCGGGGATCCAGCGCACCGGGTAACCCAGCGCGGCGTGAAAGGCGGCGATAGCGCGCGCCTGGAAGCCGATAAAGCCAATAATCTGATTGATAAGAATAATGTCGCGACTGGTCAGGCCGACTTCGTCAAGCTGGCTGCGGGAGAGCGCGTTGATCAGTGAAGGAGAGCTCGCCAGCTGGCGGGCGTATTGGGTAATTTGCGCCAGGCGTCGATTGCTTTCACGCGAGGAGTCCGGGCCGGGAAGCGGCGCCAGGCGGGCTGCGTAGTGATTGCATAGCCGCTGAACGCCATAAACCTGGGCGACGGTCAGCGCCGTGCTAAGCCGGTCATAGGCGCTAAATGTCTGTAGACGATTTACGCTCACAGAAGCGGGAAACAGGGCATCAGCCAGCCGTCTGGCGGGTGCCAGCCAGCGCGCATGCGCCCTAAACAGATCTTCTGGTAGCGTGAGATCGAGGAGAAAACGATCTTCGACATGGGCGGCTTCAGGGACGAGCGGCAATACATCCACCGGGCAGATTGTTGACTGGGTCTCATGATACCAGTGGTTTTTGCCGTAAACGCGGCGTTGCTCCATGGGCGTTCCTTGTTCGGTATGTGGCAAACCGCCGTTTCGCGGTCATGCTATGCGGAACTATCCTGGCTTAACCCTGGGGCCGGAGAAAATATTGATACGTGCTAACAAATAGCGGATTGGAATAACAGAAGGGTAAATATGCAGAAAAGACCCCTCCTCACGGACGTAAGGAGGGTGAACAACTTATTTGATTTCCAGCTCGTTCATGGCGGCGATGTTGAAGCCGCCGTCAACGTGAACGACTTCGCCGGAGATGCCGGCAGACAGGTCGGAGCACAGGAATGCTGCGCTGTTACCCACGTCTTCAGTGGTGACGGTGCGACGGATCGGAGTGACCGCTTCGCAGTGCGCCAGCATTTTACGGAAATCTTTGATACCGGAAGCCGCCAGGGTACGGATTGGACCGGCAGAGATGGCGTTAACGCGCACGCCTTCCGGACCCATGGCGTTAGCCATGTAGCGGACGTTAGCTTCGAGGGAGGCTTTCGCCAGACCCATCACGTTGTAGTTCGGGATGGCGCGCTCTGCGCCCAGGTAGGAGAGCGTCAGCAGGGCGGAGCCCGGGTTCAGCATACCGCGGCAGGCTTTCGCCATCGCCACAAAGCTGTAGGCGCTGATATCGTGAGCGATTTTGAAACCGTCGCGGGTAACCGCATTAACGTAGTCGCCGTCCAGCTGATCTGCCGGAGCATAGCCGATAGAGTGTACGAAACCGTCAAACTTAGGCCATACTTTTGCCAGCTCGGTGAACAGAGACTCGATGCTCTCGTCTTCCGCCACATCGCACGGCAGGACAATGTTAGAACCCAGCGCGGCGGCAAATTCTTCCACACGACCTTTCAGTTTTTCGTTCTGATAGGTGAACGCCAGTTCAGCCCCTTCACGGTGCATTGCTTGTGCGATGCCCCAGGCGATGGACAGTTTGCTGGCAAGGCCAGTCAACAGAATGCGCTTACCGGAAAGAAAACCCATAGCTTTTAATCCTTATCGTTATTGCGTATTTTTACTTTAACAATCATCTGGTTAGCGTTGTTATTTCAAAATAACTCAAATTTAGCCGGGAATTATATCCCACTGACGACCCCTTGTGTCACGATATTTTTCTGCCATTTGCCACGGTCTGGCGCGCTTTGGCTACCGTGCGTACAAGAGTATACCATCTGATATTGCGGCGATCTGGGGTTAGCGGCGCTCGATTTCCGCCAGTAAAAGCCGGGCGTCCTCAGAGTGCGGGATCAGCTCGCCAGGCGGTTGATTCTGCCACCAGATCCCCGAGCCGGCCTGGTAAATCGTATCCGCCATCCGCCAGTGTCCCCGCAGAACCCATGCGATACCCTCCGCGCCGGGCCGCTGCGGTTCAGCGACGACGATAACCCGCGAGGCGGCACGCGCGCGCTGGGTCATAATATTGAAATCGAGACCGCGTCCGCTAATGCCTTCGCTGGCAAGAGGCCATTCGCCGGCAAAAGCCCATGGCTGCCAGAGCATCAGGCGCTGAGCAATATTGTCGCCCCGTAGCCACAGCGGCTGGCCCTCAAGAAGGGTGATGACCCGGTCAACGCCGGGAAAAGGAGAAAACGGGCCATCCTTTTCCAGCGTAGCGATACTGGCGCGCCAGAGAAACGGCGCATCTGGCGAGGCAACGCTGACAATTTCACGCGTTTCCCCACCGCCGTTTTTCCACGGCGTGACCGGCAGGGTAGAAAACTGAACCGGAACAATCATCGCAATTTTCGCCTCGGATTATTTACCGTCTTTACGCCAGGCATCGGCGGTCAGCGCCTCGCCGAAATGGCCGGCAATCAGACGTTTTGTCAGATCGTGCAGCGGAGAGGCCAGTACGTCGGCGGTGCTGCCGCGTTCGACCACTTCACCCTGGTGCATCACCAGCACCTGATCGCTGATGTGCTTCATCATGCCCAAATGCTGGGTAACGTAAATGTAGGAGATACCCTGTTTTTCCTGCAGCTCCAGCATCAGGTTAATCAGTTGAGAGCGCATTGACATATCCAGCGACGCCAGCGCTTCATCGCAGACGATCACTTTCGGGCGCAGGATCAGCGCCCGCGCCAGGCCCAGACGCTGTTTTTGGCCCGGTGCCAGCATATGCGGATAATAGCTGACGTGGTCAGGCAGCAGACCAACCATGCGTAACGTTTCGATAATCTGCTTCTGCCGCGCCTCGGGTTCGAGGTCGGTATTGAGACGCAGAGGGAAATCGAGGATTTGCGAAATTCGCTGCCGTGGATTGAGCGAGGTCGACGGATCCTGAAAAATCATGCGAATCTTCTGGCTGCGGAAAGAGAAATCTCCAAACGCCAGCGGATGGTCATCAATCAGCAGTTCGCCTGTGCTGGGTTCGACCATCCCGGCTAGCATTTTCGCCAGCGTCGATTTGCCGGAGCCGTTTTCGCCGATAATCGCCAGAGTCTGGCGCTCGCGCAGGGTAAAGCTTAACGGCTTAACCGCCTCTACCGTTTGCCGGTGAAACCAGCCGGTGCGGTAGCGAAAGGTCTTACTCAGATTGCGTACTTCAAGCAATGTTTCGACCATTTCACTCTTTCTCCATGTTCAGCGGGAAGTGACAGGCATAGAGGTGGTTGCGCGCGCCCACCAGCCGGGGCGTTTCGATACATTCACGCTGGGCGTAAGGGCAGCGCGGCCCGAGCCGGCAGCCGATAGGCAGCTGTTCGAGCAGCGGAATAGCGCCCGGCAAGGTATTGAGCCGACTTTTGTGCGGCATGGCGCTGCCGAAATCGGGAATCGCCCGAATCAGCGCCTGGGTATAGGGATGATGAGGAATCGTCACCAGCTCCTCGCTCGGCGCGGTTTCCACCGTCTGCCCGCAGTACATGACGTTAATTTTGTCCGCCCATTTACTGAGCATCTGCATATCGTGACTGATCAACAAAATCGTGGTGTTGTTGTTTTGGTTCAGCCGCGTCAGCAGGCGGATGATTTGCGCCTGTGTTGTCGGCTCCATGGCGTTAGTCGGTTCATCGGCGATCAGCAGCCGCGGCTGGTTAGCCAGTGCGATGGCGATCATGACCTTCTGACACTCACCATCCGTCAGCTCGTAGGGGAAGCTGCGCATCGCATCTTTATGGTCTTTAATCCCCACGCGGTGCAAGAGCTCAATGGCGCGCCGCTTGCGCCAGCCAAAACGTTGCCACCAGCGGCCTTTAAAGGTCCAGCCGGGGATATTCTGCGTGAGTTGTTCGCCGATACGTTCGGAAGGATCGAGACAGGATTGCGGCTCCTGAAAAATCATCGAGACGTTGTGGCCCACCAGTTTACGCCGTTCGCGCACTGAGAGACGCAGCAGATCGATATCGTCGAAACGCATACGGTCGGCGGTCACCCGCCAGTTGTCTTTGGTGACGCCGCAAATCGCTTTGGCAATTAAGCTTTTACCCGAGCCGGATTCTCCGACCAGGCCGCGAATTTCCCCCTCAGCGAGGGTCAGGCTGACGCGATCGACGGCTTTCACCCAGCCTTCGTTGGTTTTGAATTCAATGGTTAAATTTCGGATATCGAGTAACGGCATTATTCCACCCCGGCGATAATTGCGCGGCGGATCCCGTCGCCCAGCAGGTTAACCAGCAGGACGCTAATCATAATGGCCGCGCCCGGCAGCATCACCGTCCACGGCGCAACGTAAATCAGCTCCAGCGCGTCGCCGAGCATCGCTCCCCACTCCGGGGAAGGTAGCTGAGCGCCGAGGTCGAGGAAACCCAGCGCGGCGATATCCAGAATCGCCATCGATAGCGCTCGGGTGATCTCCGTAACCAGCCCAGAGGTAATATTTGGCAGTACCGCGAACCATAAAATATTCAGGGTTGACGCTCCGTCAAGGCGGGCGGCGATAACATACTCTTTTTCCAGCTCGTCGTGCACCATGCTGTAAACCGAGCGTACCATGCGCGGCAGAAGCGCCAGCCAGACGGCGAACATCGCGTGGCTGAGGTGAGGTCCGGCGAAGGCGACCACGATGATGGCCAGCAGCAGTGACGGGATCGACAGCAGGGTATCGAGAATATGGTTCATTACCGCCGAGCGCAGGCCGTGGGTCGCACCGGCAATCACGCCAAGCACCAGACCCAGTAGGGTAGCGCCCAGCGTCACCACAAACGCGCCGCCGACCGTTGGCGCCGCGCCGCTCAGCAGGCGGCTAAGAACGTCGCGGCCCAGATCGTCGGTACCAAGAAAGAACGAGACTTCGCCGTAGCGCGACCATGACGGCGGCAGCAGTTGATAGCCAAGGAACTGCTGATCGATACCGTAAGGCGCGAACCAGCTGCCGAAAACGCACAGTAGCACCAGCGCCGCGCAGCCGTACAGGCCGATCATAGCGGTAGTATCGCCATAGAATTTTCGCCAAACGGTGCGCAGCGCACCCGGCGGGCGCTTCTCCAGATAGACGCTATCGTAGGGCATATGAACCTGTTTTATGTTTGTTAGTCATGATTGATGTCTTTTTAAATTCTTCAATACCAGCAACACGTTACTGCCATTTTGTGCTTTAAGATTCTTTATTTTGCATTAATTTGAAGGTTATCAATTTACGTATAATGTGCACACTGATGTGTATATCATCTTCCCGAATGTACACATTGCCTACCGACACAAAACTTAGGAAATCTCTTGGCAAAAAAAGAGACAAAATTGAGGTCATTTCAGACGCTCACGGCTTGAATGTCAGGTTGTCCACTTCCGGCAGTATAACATTCTTTTATCGTTACAGATGGAACGGGAAGGCCGTACAGCTGACGATTGGCGATTATCCAACCATATCACTATCTCATGCGCGAGAGTGTCGGCAGCAGTTCAGGGCGTGGTTGACGGAAGGACTGGATCCGAGACGGCAAACGGTGCTGGCGAAACAGAAAAATAGAAGCGCTGACAGTTAAAGAAGCGTTCGACTACTGGGAAAAGTTTTACTGCATTCCTGAAGGGCTGGTGAAAATAAAAGTTAACCGCCGGGACTTCAATATTCATATTTCGCCCGTATTAGGCAAGATGGTTGTTGACCAGACAACGAAGGCGCACTGGCTAAACCTTTTTGATGGTATGGGGAGAAGGGTGGTTACCGGCCAGATGCTGGGTTTAATGCAGCGCACATTCCGTTTCTGCTCCAATCGAGGGGTTATTAACGTAAATCCTATAGAAAGCTTAAGACGCTCTGATGTCGGGCTGACTGCTGCGGTAAAAGATCGTTGGTTAAGTGAAGAAGAAATCAAAACTGTATGGAATGCTCTGCCAGAGATGAAGCACAGGCAGCAGCTGATTATGACGTTTCTTATCATGACCGGTTGCCATAGTACTGAGATAAGAACGGCTAAATGGGAATGGTTTGATTTCCAGGAGGGAACCTGGACTATTCCAGCAAGTGATTACAAAACCGGTCAGTCAGAAAGGCGGGCGCTACCTGAAGCGGTGGTCAAAATGCTGAAGACAGAAAAAGAAACATCCGTCTCAAATTATGTTGTGACACTGTCACGATAAAAAGGGCCAGAACACGATCGTCCCCCGCTGCAATCCAACATTGCTTTATTCTCAGCTCAAATCATCGCCAAAACGGGAATGAAAACATGGTCGCTCCATGACCTGAGAAGAACAATAGCGACACGCCTGTCCGAGCTCGGCGCGCCGCCACATGTTATAGAAAAATTGCTCGGCCATCATATGTCCGGCGTCATGGCGAGATATAACCTGCATGATTACCTTGATGATCAGCGCCATTGGCTTGGGGTATGGCAAACTCATCTTGAAAAGCTGATTGGTCAGCCTCTGGTTTAATACCCACCTTAGACGATCCTGCCGGAGTATTCCGGCTTTATCATCAACCCACCTCTGAAACCTCTGTCATGGCAGAAATAGCCCTATTTTCTTCCTCCCGGGAACACAGAACATCACATCAAAAAATGCACATTTTACGTTCAATTATGAATTAATAGTGGACAAGTGATAACAATTCATTGCATTAAATTGCACAACATTTCAAAAAACGGAGTTTTTGATGTCGTGTCTTTCCTCTGCCAGATACGGGTTTCTGCTGGCCAGACTCACTGCAACAGCCCTCCCGGCAGCGACCCTGAGCCCTGCGGACCAGAATGCCATTGAGCAACAACAAAAGGCATTACTGGAACAGGCGCAACAGCAGCGCGACCTACTCCGCCATTCCACACCTGATCCCTCACTACCGGAAGCCCTCCCCCGCAGAACCGACCGGTCAGTGTTTTGCACTGCGGCATATCCAACTCGAGAACGTCACGGTTCTCCCACTATCTGTGCAGCGAAAATTGGTAACTCCGATATTAAAGCAGCATCCAAAACATCATTAAACAGATTCGAAGTAAAATTTAGATAGGGGTAATAAAATGAAATATTTAACTGAGGAACAATATCAGGATCGAAAAGATTTATTGCGAGGAGCCTCTACAACGATGTTATGGAAAAATATTGACCCAGAGAGTGTGGATGGTGCCTATAAACTAACCTATCAGGAAGAAAAAGCTCTATATATCTGGTTCATTTCACGCTTACTGAAGGATGGTGACATTAAACTCGCTCGCTATGGAAAATTTCTCCCAGGAAGCATTGAAAAACAGATCGATGTTTTTGAAATGGCATTTCCCAAAACTGAGGATGAAATGGATTGTGATGCATTTGAAGGATTTTGGTTTTTAAGTGAAAACTGCCCCGCAGGTATTGTCTGGATTCACGAAAATGGCTATCAGGATTGGACTTAGGTCATGATATTTTAACATCCGCCCCGTCATTTATGATAGGGCGGATGTCATGACATACAATTACATCCAGACTGCGTACCTATTCTACGAGCCTGTCAGTAATTCTGTGTAAATGCCACTGTATTAAAGGTGATCGCTCATGCGGTCACCGAACTCGATAATAAAACGACTCATCGCCAGTCATAAGTTCTGGATCGGTATACTCCATTTTTTGATGCATTTTTGATCACCAGATAAACAACTTTCCGTACCGAGTCATCCGTCGGGAATGCTTTGCGTTTCTTTATCGCCGCCCGGATACTGCGGTTGCAGGAAGTCTTAAAGAGTAACGAGGCAAAAGAGCAGACGGCACGTATGATTGGCGCATTGACCGGGGCACTCATTACGCACACACCCGAAGGGGTATACAGCGGTGCAGACAGTGCCCAGAACGTCTATCGCTACAACATGACGGAACATATGCTGCAGCAGTATGCCCTGGATAATCAGCGGGATATTCTGGCCGCGAGTAAAGGAGATGCGGCGGCGGCGAAGCGTGTTCAGGCCCGGAGAGAAGCGGCGATTATCGTGGCAGCGGCCAGCGGTGGGGGTATGGCACTGACAGCAGGTGGTATGACTCTGATTGGTGCTGCTCCCGAGCTAGTGCTGGCTGCAAGGCTGGTTATCGCCGGTTGTAAAACAAATCCTGCGCTCTGCCTGAATCAGGCGGGTATTTATGCGGCAGATATTGTGGCACCAGAAGCACTTATCGGTACCGGAGCCATTACCACTTCCAGTACGCTGATTATCGGGAAAACCGAAGATAGCCTGAAGAAGCTTTCGCAGCAGTTGGTGAAGGTCTAGGATGAACTAAATATAAAAAAACATTAAATATTCAATCTGTTGCCAGCTTTATCAAAGGAGAAACAGCCTCCGGGGCTAATCTTACTACGAAAACGGCAGATTATGTACGTGATATTCAGAAAGTTAATACTAGCCAGTTAGTCAAGCTTTTCGATAAATCACAGCCAGATGGTAATATTAATATTTTTGGCAAGCCCATAGCGCAAGTGTTAGGCGATGGAGGAAGTAACAAGAAAGGCACAACAAAAGTTTTGGCTTCAGAATCACTTAATGATAAAGATATCTATACTTATGCACAATCACTTGCTGGAAGCACACCTCTTATCGAGGTGAGAAACGCAAAAGGTGTTGTGTACTACGCTAAGTATGACGGGAAAATTATAAATCTGAGAAATTATTCAGCTAGTGCGCAAGAGTCTAAAGCTCGATGGACAATTGATATTATCGGCTATAAAGATATAAATAAAGCTTCAAACCTCGCTGACAACAAGTTTGAACTCAAGTTTAGATAGGAGATTATATATGATTACAAAAGATGAATATAAAAAAAGGAAGGAAGCCCTTGAAGGGGCATCAATGGTTACGATTTGGGAAAATATTCACCCAGCTAGCCTGTCAGGTAAGATAACGCTGTCATTTGATGAAGAGAAAGAGTTATTTCTCTGGTTTATTGAGCGTTTAATGTATGAAGGGAAAGTAAAGCTTGGAAACGGTGGCAAGTTCTGGACGGGAACAATAAAAGAGCAGGTCTCTAAGTTTAGAGAAAGTTTCCCTAATTCTCCTGAAGAGATGGAGTGTGGCGCTTTTAATGGGTATTGGTTTTTATCTGATACTTGTCCTGCTGGGCTTGTCTGGATTCACGAAAATGGCTATCAGGATTGGACTTAGGTCATGATGTTTTAACATCCGCCCCGTCATTTATGATGGGGCGGATGTCATGACATACAATTACATCCAGACTGTGTACCTATTCTACGAGCCTGTCAGTAATTCTGTGTAACTGCCACTGTATTAAAGGTGATCGCTCATGCGGTCACCGAACTCGATAATAAAACGACTCATCGCCAGTCATAAGTTCTGGATCGGTATACTCATTTTTTGATGCATTTTTGATCACCCGATAAACAACTTTCCGTACCGAGTCATCCGTCGGGAATACTTTACGTTTCTTTATCGCCGCCCGATCACGCTGTCCAGCGATTCTATAGCATTCGTGGTGTAGATGGCCTTGCGGATATCCGGTGGGTAGCCGAAGAACGTGTTCAAGTTTTCCCACTGTGCACGCCAGCTTTTGCTGATTTGGGGATACTTAGCCTCCCATGCTTCTGTGAACGCATCCAGCGCCATTAGCGCCGCCTCTTCGATCGGGGCCTGATAAAGATTTTAGCCCGCTGGTGAGGGCTTTGTAGTCCTTCCAGGACACGTATTTCAGGCTGTTACGCACCATATGGATGATGCACAGCTGGATGTGAGCCTGCGGGTAGACGCTGTTTATCGCATCCGGGAAGCCCTTCAGACCGTCCTCGCAGGCAATCAGGATGTCCTGAAGACCGTGATTTTTAAGCTCTGTCAGCATACTCAGCCAGAACTTTGCGCCTTCATTTTCGGCCAACCACATACCCAGTAATTCTTTCTGGCCTTCGATGTTGATACCCAGCGCCAGGAAGACGGCTTTGTTGATTACTCTGCCATTCTGACGGACTTTGACAGCAATGCAGTCCATATAAACAATGGGATACAGCGCATCCAGTTGTCGGTTTTGTCACCCCGTGACCTGCTCTTTTACGGCGTCGGTGACCTTGGATATCAGCGTGGGCGATACATCGGCGTCGTACATTTCTTGCGTGCGTTTATCAGGGATAGTTTATCCCACCCCCCTGGTACGTAACCCCAGA
Organism: Klebsiella sp. CN_Kp066; assembly: GCF_040065135.1. Lineage (NCBI taxonomy): Bacteria > Pseudomonadati > Pseudomonadota > Gammaproteobacteria > Enterobacterales > Enterobacteriaceae > Klebsiella > Klebsiella sp. CN_Kp066. The sequence continues at coordinate 174,520 of NZ_JBEAIU010000040.1, forward strand.
AGACAGGATCGATATGCAGTTGCTCATCATGTTCGCTCAGGAGCAAAACCTTTGCTACTGGCGCCACGTTGTATCGGCCGAATGGTTCTGGATCATAGGCGATATCACGCTCAGCTTCTTCGGCAAGGTAAGCCAGGTATTCTTCGCGTGTCTGTGATTGAGCAAAGCGTCCGCACATGGTTACCTCCAGTCATCAGAGTGAAAGTATAGAGGGTGTGGAGAAAAGGTAGGAAGGTAACTCCGACAGCCATATAACTGATGACTGCCGGAGTGGACGTTAAAAACAATGAGTACAAAATTGTGTATTAAAATCCGGAAAAATCACAATAATAAAACCTAACTTTTTGTATTTAAATGGTATTTTTTTATTTGTAACTGCTATCGTAGGGCATACCATTCCTTATGTTTCAGTGGGTTAGCCATAGCCCCCAAAATATCGGATATCACGTTCACAATAATCACCAGCGCGCCGATGACCATCACGCCCGCTGAGATTGCGGCGTAGTCCTGTTGGCGAATGGCGTTAATGAGCCAGCGGCCCAGTCCCGGCCAGCTAAAGACCATTTCGGTAATCATCGCCAGCGTTAGCATGGTGGAAAACTGCAGACCCAGGCGCGGAATCACCGGCGGCAGGGCGTTATGCAGTACGTGACGGTGTAAAATTGTCCGCCGCGATACGCCGCGGGTGGCCGCAGCTTTGACATAGTTGGTGTCGTACACTTCGCTGGTGCTGATGCGCATCAGACGGATCACTTCCGTCGTCGGCGCCACTGCGAGGGTCAGCACCGGCAGCACCATATGGCGCGCCGCGCTGACGATCATTTCATGACGCCACGGCGAATCGGAAAGCCACGCGTCGATCAGCGCAAAGCCGGTGACCGATTTCACTTCGTACAGCAGGTCGAAGCGCCCGGAGACCGGGAACCAGCCCAGGGTGAGGGAGAAAAACAGGGTCAACAGCAACGCCAGCCAGAATACGGGGATCGAGAAGCCCAGCAGCGCCAGGGCGCTAATCAGGGTATCTTGCCATTTGTTGCGCATAATCCCCGCCAGCATGCCGACGGGGATCCCGATCACCAGCGCGAAGCCGAAGGCGAGGATACACAGCTCCATCGTGGCAGGGAATACCTCTTTAAGCTGCTCCGAGATCGGCTGCCCGTTGATGCTGGAGACGCCAAAATCCCAGTGCAGCACGCCCTCAAACCAGAACCACCAGGCGTTCCACAGCGAGGCGCCCTGCAGCGGCGCGTGAGGCGTAAAATAGCTCAGGCTAAAACCGACAAACGTCAGCAGAAAGAGCGTAATCAGCAGCAGCAGCAGGCGACGCAGGGTAAAAATAATCATGGTTTTTGCACCTCGTCTTCTTTTTCCCGCGAGACGCCGGCAAAAGAGGCGTTGCCAAACGGACTCAGCACCAGGCCTTTCATGTCGTAACGATAGGCCTGAAGACGCAGGGAGGAAGCCAGCGGCAGAACCGGCAGTTCATCAGCAAGAATGCGTTGGGCCTCTTTATAAGCTTCAATGCGCGAAGCCAGCTGCTGGGATGTCAGCGCTTTTTGCAGCACGTCGTCGAATTCACGATGACACCAGTGAGCATAGTTGGTTTGTGAGGCAATCGCCGCGCAGCTCAATAGCGGACGGAAGAAGCTGTCCGGATCGTTACTGTCCGTTGCCCAGCCGGAAAGCGTCAGATCATGACTCATATCCATTAATCTGGCTTCCTGAAAACGCCCTTCGACCGGCACAATGATCACCTTCACGCCAATTTGCGCCATATCCGCCTGGATAAGCTCGGCGGTTTTCAGGGGGCTGGGGTTCCAGGCCTGCGAACTGGTCGGGACCCATAGTTTAAGCGTCAGCTGTTCCAGCCCCAGCGCTTTAAGCCTGGCGCGAGCTTCCGCAGGATTATATTCGGTGATTCTGGCGTCGTTATCATAGGCCCAGGAGGCGCGAGGCAGCATTGAAGCTGCGGTTTCCGCCGTTCCGTAATAGATTGACTGCATCAGACGCTGATTATTGATGGCCAACGCCAGCGCGTGACGGACCTCCGGATTATCGAGCGGCGGCTTAGCGGTATTGAACGCCAGCCAGGCGATGTTCATTCCCGGGCGCAGGGTCAGGCGAAGGCGCGGGTCGTCACGCAGAATAGAGAGCTGGCTCGCAGCCGGCCAGGCCAGCACATCACACTCGCCGGTCAGCAGTTTTGACAGTCGTCCGGTACCACCGGAGCCCAGATCGACCACCACCTGCGGCATCAGCGGTTTACCTCGCCAGTAGGCCGGGTGGCGCTGCAGACGAATATATTGCCCGCTGCGATATTCCTCAAGCTGGAACGGGCCGGTGCCAACAGGTTGACGATCGATCAGCTCCTGACGATCGCTCTGGGCCAGCTTTGCGGCATACTCCGCCGACATCACCGAGGCGTAGTGGGTAGCCAGGTGCCACAGGAAGGAAGCATCCGGTCGTTTGAGGCGAAATTCAACGGTGTGGTTATCCAGCTTACGCACGCTTTCGACGCTGTCGGCGAACTGTAAGCTATCGAAATAGGGGAAGCTGCTGCCGTTCACGTTGTGCCACGGATGGTCGCGGTTAAAAATCCGGCCAAAGGTAAAAATCACGTCGTCAGCGTTGAAATTGCGGGTCGGCTTAAACCAGGCGGTAGTCTGGAACGGCACGTTGTTTCGCAGGTGGAAGCGGTAGGTGGCGCCGTTATCCAGCACCTCCCAGCTTTCTGCCAGTTCCGGGACCAGGCGGTAGGTATAGGGGTCAACATCAAGCAGTCGGTCGTACAGCTGGGCGGCAAGAGTATCGACAATCAGACCGCTGCTGACCTTTTGTGGGTTGAAGGTGTTAACCTGGCCGCTTACGCAATAAACAAAACCGCTATCGCGAATATCCGCGTTAGCAGGCAGGGCGGGCGCGGCAAAAGCTTGCCCGTACAGCATAGACACCGCTGCCAGGAGAGAAGACAATTTCAGGCGCATAGTTTCTTATTGATTATAGAGCAAGGCTCTATCTTATTAATATTAAATAACATTTACCACCACCTTATTGCTTATGGAGATAATGTAAGCGATGGTTGCGTCGGTTATTTGACCAACTAATTCAAATTCATACCGCTTATTAACTTCGAGTATACCTCTTAATTCACCCTGCGTTTGGCAACAGGCGAAGAGACGGGAAGCGCAAATATGAATTTCATCGATTCAAATGCAGAACGGCTCGCGGGCACGTATTGTCGTAAGCATAGCGCTTCTCTGCGCCGCAGACGCCCAGACGTTTGCCACATGGTAGCTTTTTATTTGCGGATTCTCCAGCGAGCCGTGCCGGCATGACCGCCGGAGAAGGGGGCGCTACAGCGGCAGGAGCCGGTTATAACGTGCAATATAGTCTTTCGGGGTGATTTCAAGCTTTCCGCCATCAGGATGGTTCGCGACATACGTACGCAGCACCAGGCCGCTTTTTTGCGGCGTGATTTCCCAGCCTTGCAGACGATAGGAATCTTCGGTTGAACGAATAAGCAGGTCTGAAAAGATCATCATGACCGTGAGCGCCGGGGCTTTGTGGCTTTTCATGGTATGAACCAGGCTGACGTGCGCGGCATAGCGGCCAAGCGTTGAGGAATTAACCGGAATCATCTGTATTTTCAGTCCATTGAGTCATCATGCGCCGATGATAGTTCACATCAGGATATCTTACCAGTTACAAATGTTTAACCATGATGACGGCCCGGGCGCATCCAAAACCCTTAACTTTCGCCCTGTCTACCGCTGCAGGTCATGGTAACCATCCATGTGACACTGTCACTTCATGTTATTGAGAGGCGTAAATTCATACAGCGCCAGCGCGTTGCTCTCCAGCGAATCGACGAGCTGCCAGCGATCGCTTGCGGGCGTTTCTTCGCTCACGCGCAGGGCCGGGCGCGCCTGGTGCGTCAGCCAGCGATACTCTTCTTCATCCGGGCCGCTCTGGCTGCGAAAAGCCTCGAAAAGCGGAAAGAGCGCGCCATGATGCCGATCGAAGAGATGATGTTTGATGCGCCAGCGTCCATCAAGGCCGAGCAGGCGCACGCTCCATGGCTGACTAAAGCGCTGGATAAACGCCTCCTCGCTGGAAAGCCAGGGATTGAAAACCACCGTATTGCGCAGCAGCAACTGGTAATGGCCGTTATCGCGCAGCAGCAGCAAATTTTTTTCGTTAATCACCACTTCGCCCCGCAGCCTGTGCCACAGCCACAAGACCCAATACACCGGTCGCGGCAAACCGTGGAGATAGTGCAGCGCCAGGCTGGAGGTATCAAGCTTGCCGTTAGCGCCGGCTTCCCCTTGCAGCCCGGAATTCAGCCAGAACCCCGCCAGCCACACCTGGTCTGCCAGCCCCAGCAGATTATCCATCAGTAGCGCGCCGCGAAAGAAACGGCCGTTGGTGTCGCGAGTATCGCCGGTCAGGGTATTCCACGACAGTAGCCAAAGCGGTAACAACAGCTGCCGCTGGCGCAGCGCGCTGTGGAGCTTGCGCATTTTAAGCACCGGGTAATTCTCGCTGGCGGCCAGCCTCTGGCTATCAATCTGCGCCAGATCCAGCAGTTCATTCGCATCTGCCTGGCAGGCAAGAAAATCCGCCTCGGCCAGCAGCGGTGAACAGAGGAGGGGATCGTCCTCCACGTTTTGTGAAAAGCGGTGCCAGATCCCCAGCGCCGACTGCGGCGAAAGCGCCTGGAGGATCGTTTTTTGTTGCCGCCAGGCATGCTGGCGCGCCTCATCGCTGGCCTGCGGGGACCAGTGCCAGACAAAACGCCAGCTGGCGAGGGTTGCCGGTGGAAAATGGTTGGCGGACAGGCGCAGAAAACGCTGTAGCAGATCGCCGCGGGTGGTGATACCGGTATGCAGTATTACCGCCCAGCCCATCGACGCCAGCCAGCTAAAAATGCGCTGCAGGTTATACCAGCAGGCATACCCGGCCAGCTGCGCATCGTCCCAGCCGGTACCGAACAGGCGGCTACTGAGAAACGGATCGTGAACGTCGATGGCGAATATCGGCAGCGAGTTGTGCAGTTCTTCGAGCTCCTGACGGACATCCTCGCGCAGCAGGTCATCCAGTTCCCGAACGGTAACGACGATGCGCGTGTGCCGTAGCGGCGTACCGCGCGCCGGTAGCTGGCGCACATCAAGATGACGGGTTTGCTGGGGATTGAGCCGCAGCGGTGGGCTATCCAACCCATTGATCTGCGGCGCATTGAGCCGGGAATATAGCCTGTCTATAGACACCGGTTGCCATAGTTCAGCCCGTTGAACGCGTGGACGAGGGGATTCAACCGCCGTTTGCGGATGCTGCTGGCGAAACTGGCGCGGCGTCAGACCGTGTTCACGTTTAAACAGGTCGCTCATCACCCGACTGCTGGCAAAGCCCTGTTGCTGAGCGATTTGCTGTATCGATTTACGCGTCATCGTCAACTGCTCAGTAGCTTTACGCAGGCGAAGCCCGGTGATGTATTGCATAAAGCTGACGCCCACCTCTTTGCGGAACAGACGCGATAGCCAGGCCTCAGAAACAAATTCGGCGGCGGCTATCTCCTGCAGCGACAGGCGCCGTTGATAGTTGGCGTCGATTCGCGCCACTACCCGATTTATTCGCTGACTCCAGCGTTCGGCTCCGCGAGGCGCCAGGGCGGTGAGGGGACGGCTGAAGCGTGACGCCAGCAGAAGAGCAATTTCGCTAAGCCAGCGGTTGGCCTCCAGCCGGTAGTGGGCCTGCGGATTGACCAGACCGAGGACCAGCAGCTGGCGCATCAGGTAGCGCAGGGTATCTTCGGCATCGCGGGTTTCGTTGCTGCTCTGGTAGGCAGAGGCAAAAAAATCGCCGTCGAGGCGGGTCAGCCATCCAGCGTTCAGCGACAGCGCCATCACGACGTTCGCCGTCTTGCTGTGCAGGCTCCAGCGGCGATGCCGATTCACTATCGCCAGTTCATCAGCCTGCAGGTTCCGGCCCGACTCGCCATCGCGGAGTTCGACGCTGCCCTCAAGCAGCCATATTAGCGTCAGCGTCTCGTTTTCCTGCTGGCTCAACTGGCGGATATCGCGAACCGTAACCTGAAAGTCGCCTGAATGATGATCCACACCGCCTCCTGAAGACAAAAAACAGCGTGTTGTTTTTTGTCATAACCGTTTTGTATGAAAAACACTCATTAATAATCCGTCACTATAAAACAAAAAAGCGCATTTTAAAGCCGCCATGGATGCATAAACTCGAAAGTGTCGTGCAAACACAACACAGGAATAATAAAAATGACACACCCGATTATTGAGGCATTACAGGTTAATGAGGCGCAGTTTGTCGCTCTTCGTCGCCGTTTCCACCAGCAGCCGGAAATCGGTTTTGAAGAGCATAAAACCAGCGAAGAGGTGGCCCGACTGCTCGGCGAGTGGGGCTATCAGGTCCATCGTGGTCTGGCGGGAACCGGCGTGGTCGGTACCTTACGCGCAGGCGACGGTCAAAAACGGTTGGGACTTCGGGCGGATATGGACGCGCTGCCGATGCATGAGATGAGCGGCAAAGCGTGGGCCAGCCAGATAGAGGGACGTTTTCATGGCTGCGGCCACGACGGTCATACCACCACGCTATTGTACGCCGCGGAATATCTGGCGCGCACGCGGCAGTTTAACGGCACGCTGCAGCTTATTTTTCAGCCGGCTGAGGAACTGCTCTACGGCGGCCGGGTTATGCTCGAAGACGGCCTGTTCGACCAGTTCCCCTGCGATGCCATTTTTGGCCTGCATAATATGCCGGGACAACCGTTAGGCAAAATCGGTCTGCGCGACGGGGCGATGATGGCCTCATCCGACACTCTCCATATTGAAGTCAAAGGGGTTGGCGGACACGGCGCGCTGCCGGAGCATACCGTCGACGCTACGCTGGTGGCATGCCATATCACCCTGGCGCTGCAATCCATTGTCTCCCGCAATATCACGCCGTTTGAGCCGGCTGTCGTGACCGTGGGCAGCATCCAGGCCGGGCATGCGCCGAATATTATCAATGACAAGGCCTTAATGAAGCTCACTGTGCGCACCTTAAACGAACAGGTTCGCGAGACCGTACTGCAGCGCATTCACGATATTGCCGTCGCTCAGGCCGAGAGCTTTAACGCCAGCGCCGCCATTACCCACGTTAACGGCAGCCCGGTTTTAAGAAACGATCCGGCAGCCAATGAGATGGTTCGGAAGGTGGCGGCTTCGCTATTTGGCGAGGAGCTGGTCGGCGAAGTGAAGCCGTTTATGGGCAGCGAAGATTTTGCTTTTATGCTCGAGCGTAATCCGAACGGCTGCTATTTCACCATCGGAGCCGGGGATGAGGCGGATCGCTGTATGGTGCATAACCCGGGATATGACTTCAACGATGCCCTGTTGCTAAAAGGCGCCGCGCTGTGGTGCGCCCTGACGGAACAGTATTTGCGTTAATCTCCGCAACGAAGAGGACCCTGCTATGAGTTCTGTATCGCTAAGCGAAGCGCAGTTCGTCGGCACCGATCGCCTGCTGGCGGGTATTGTATTGAGCGTTCTGACCTTCTGGCTGTTTGCCCAGTCGGTGATTAACGTGGTTCCGGCAATGAAAAGCAGCCTTGATATTTCGCTGGAAACCCTGACCCTGGCGGTGAGCCTGAGTGCCTTGTTCAGCGGCTGCTTTGTGGTCGCCAGCGGCGGGCTGGCGGATAAATTCGGCCGCATGCGCATGACCACCCTGGGCCTGATTCTCAGCATTGCCGGCAGCGCAATGCTGGTGCTCTCCCAGGGACCCGCGCTGTTCCTGGCCGGACGCGTTTTACAGGGGCTATCGGCCGCCTGCATCATGCCGGCGACGCTGGCGTTAATAAAAACCTGGTATGAAGGTAAAGCGCGCCAGCGGGCGGTCAGCTTCTGGGTCATCGGCTCCTGGGGCGGCAGCGGGCTGTGCTCGTTTGTCGGCGGGGCGATTGCTACCGGACTGGGCTGGCGCTGGATCTTTGTTTTCTCCATCGCAGTAGCGCTGGCGGCGCTGTTTTTACTGCGCGGTACGCCGGAGAGCCGCAGCGCCAGCGCGCAGCAGCATAAGCTGGACATTAGCGGCCTGCTCAGCCTGATCCTTGCGCTGGTGCTGTTAAATCTGTTTATCAGTAAAGGCCACGGCTGGGGCTGGAGCAGCGGAACCTCGCTGACGATGCTGGGCGGCGCGCTGGCGGCGGGGTTATTTTTTATCCGCAGCGGTCGGCGTAAGGGCGACGCGGCGTTGATTGATTTTGCGCTGTTTCGTAACCGGGCCTACAGCGCCGCGGTGCTGTCGAATTTTCTGCTCAACGGCGCCATCGGTACCATGATGATTGCCAGCATCTGGCTCCAGCAGGGGCACCATCTAAGCCCGCTGGAGAGCGGAATGATGACGCTCGGCTACCTGGTCACCGTGCTGGCGATGATCCGGGTGGGCGAAAAGCTGCTGCAACGCTACGGCGCGCGCTTGCCGATGATCGCCGGCCCGGTTTTTACCGCGCTTGGCATCCTGCTTATTTCCTGCACCTTTCTCAATAAATCGACCTATATCGTCACGGTCTTTTTCAGCAACGTGCTGTTTGGCTTTGGACTGGGCTGCTACGCTACTCCGTCAACGGACACCGCGGTGGTCAACGCTCCCGAGAATAAGGTCGGGGTGGCGTCGGGAATTTATAAGATGGGTAGTTCGCTCGGCGGGGCGATGGGTATAGCGGTGACAGCGTCACTTTTTGCGCTGTTTTTACCGCTGGGAATGGCCAGCGCGGCGCAGTATGCGCTGTGGTTTAACGCCGCGCTCTGTCTCGGTTCAATGACGCTGAGCGCGCTGCTGCTGCCGCGCATAGCTCAAAGCTGATGCTTTTTCAGCAGCGCCCGCAGCTGGTGATAGGTTAGCCCCAGTAGTTCGGCCGCCTGCTTTTGATTGTACTTCGCCTGCTCAAGGCTTCTCTCGAGCAGGCTTTTTTCTTGCTCCTGCTGGAAAGCGCGCAAATCGAGCGGCAGCGTGGGGCCGGGCGCCTTTTCTGCTGCAGCGGGCGGGGCAGTTTGCTGCTGGCGGAAGGGGTTAATAATAATATTATCCAGCTCGCTTTCACTGCTGCCGTGACGGTAAACCGACCGTTCCACCACGTTTTTTAATTCACGGATATTCCCCGGCCAGCGGTAGTTCTGCAGCGTCATGGCGGCGCGTTCGCTAAAGCCGGGAAACAACGGCAGTCCGAGTTCGCGGCACATCTGGATAGCAAACTGGGTGGCGAGCAGCATAATATCGCTCTGGCGTTCGCGCAGCGGCGGCAACTGCACCACATCGAAAGCCAACCTGTCGAGTAGGTCAGCGCGAAAGAGCCCATCTTCCACCATTTGTGGCAGATCGGCGTTGGTCGCGCACACCAGGCGGACGTTAACCTGCAGCGGCTGGCTGCCGCCGACGCGCTCGAGTTCGCCATACTCAATCACGCGCAGCAGCTTTTCCTGCACCAGCATCGGCGCGGTGGCCAGCTCATCAAGAAACAGGGTACCGCCGTCGGCGCGCTCGAAGCGCCCCGGATGGCGTTTACTGGCCCCCGTAAATGCCCCGGCTTCATGACCGAATAACTCGGAATCGAGCAGGTTTTCATTCAGCGCAGCGCAGTTCAGCGAGATAAACGGCCCCTGCCAGCGGGAAGAGAGGAAGTGCAGGCGGCTGGCGATCAGCTCTTTGCCGGTTCCGCGTTCGCCAATCACCAGCACCGGTTTATCGAGCGGCGCCAGTCTTGAGACCTGTTCCAGCACTTCCAGGAAGCTGTTGGCCTCGCCGAGCAGGTTGTCCTTGTATTCCGCCATGATGAATTTCGCCATTAAGTAGTGTGATTCACCAGGTCACTTTAGCAATGCGTTGGCCAGATAACAACCACTCCTATTAAAATCAATAAGATAAAAAGTTGGCACGGCATTTGTATTAGTGATGGCACAGGCCGGTGCCTGATACCAGAACTATGAGGATTGAAATTATGGGTATTTTTTCTCGTTTTGCCGACATCGTGAACGCCAACATTAACTCTCTGCTGGAGAAAGCGGAAGATCCGCAGAAGCTGGTTCGACTGATGATCCAGGAGATGGAAGACACGTTGGTTGAAGTGCGTTCGACCTCGGCGCGGGCGTTGGCTGAAAAGAAACAGCTGACCCGTCGTATTGAACAGGCCGTTGCGCAGCAGGCGGAATGGCAGGAGAAAGCCGAACTGGCGTTGCGTAAAGAGAAAGAGGATCTGGCTCGTGCGGCGCTGATCGAGAAGCAGAAGCTGACCGACCTGATCGCTAGCCTGGAAAATGAAGCGCAGCTGGTTGATGAAACGCTGGCGCGGATGAAAAAAGAGATTGGCGAGCTGGAGAATAAACTGAGCGAAACGCGCGCCCGTCAGCAGGCGTTGATGCTGCGCCATCAGGCCGCAAGTTCCTCCCGCGACGTTCGTCGTCAGCTGGACAGCGGCAAGATTGATGAGGCGATGGCGCGCTTTGAATCGTTTGAACGCCGTATCGATCATATGGAAGCCGAAGCCGAAAGCCACCGCTTCGGTAAAGATAAATCGCTGGATCAGCAGTTCGCCGATCTGAAAGCGGACGATGAAATCAGCGAGCAGCTGGCGGCGTTGAAAGCCAAAATGAATCAAAATAACCAGTAATGTATTCGGGCGGCACCGAGACGTGCCGCCGCCATCTGCAAGGAGTTCACATGAGCATGCTTTTTCTCGCCATCCCTTTGACGTTGTTTGTGCTGTTTGTTTTGCCGGTCTGGCTTTGGCTGCATTACAACAACCGCACCGCCAGCGGCAGTTTATCGCAAAACGAGCAGCAGCGCCTGCTGCAGCTGACCGATGACGCAAAGCGCATGCGCGAGCGTATTCAGGCGCTGGAAGCCATTCTTGACGCTGAGCATCCGAACTGGAGAGAAAAATAATGGGCGGACTGGATCTGAGTAAAAAACTGTGGCGCATTCCACAGCAGGGCATGGTCAAAGGCGTTTGCGCCGGTATCGCGCAGTACCTGGACGTGCCGGTTAAGCTGGTGCGCCTGATTACCGTACTGGCAATGATTTTTGGCCTGTTCCTGTTTGTGGTGGTGGCCTACATCATTCTCTCGTTTGCGCTGGATCCTATGCCGGAAAGCGAGCTGTATGGTGAAAAAACGCCGAGCAGCGGAGAGCTGCTGGCTGCTGCGGATAAGGAGCTGGCTGCAGGGGAGCGCCGTCTGCGTGAAATGGAACGCTACGTCACCTCTGACACCTTTTCGCTACGCAGTCGTTTTCGTCAGCTATAACTGAAAGTTGAGGTTAATAATGAACATGAAATGGCAGCAGGCCGGGCAAAAAGTTAAACCGGGTCTGAAAATCGCAGGCAAGCTGGTGCTGCTCACCGTGCTGCGCTACGGCCCGGCGGGCGTCGCTGGCTGGGCGGTAAAATCCGTCGCGCGTCGGCCGCTGAAAATGCTGCTGATGCTTGTTCTGGAACCGATGCTCAGCCGGGCGGCGCAGCGGTTTTCTAAACGTCGTGGATGGCGTATGTTATGAGTGCCTAAAAACTCACTCTATCAGGATGATAAAATGCGAAAATTGTTTCTGGGTTTAGCGCTGGCGATGGCTTTACCCGCCTTCGCGGCGGAGCACTGGATTGACGTCCGCGTTCCGCAGCAGTATCAAAAAGAACACGTTGACGGCGCGGTGAACATACCGCTGGCGGATTTAAAATCGCGGATTGCGGCTGAAGTGCCGGATAAAAACGATACCATTCACGTCTATTGTAACGTTGGCCGACAGTCGGGCCAGGCTCAGCAGCTGCTGAGCGAAATGGGCTACACGCAGGTGGTGAATGCCGGCGGCCTCAGTCAAATAGCGATGCCGAAAAGCGCCAGCCACTAACCGTCAGCCCCGCCGCAGCGGGGCTAATGCACTTTATTGATTAGCCCTCATGTCTATTTCCCTCGTTCTTCAGGCTCAACAGGATGGCGATGAAGCGACTCAAAACAGAATTTAATGCGCTGGTGAATCGTGGGGTTGACCGGCATCTCCGTCTGGCCGTCACCGGTCTTAGCCGTAGCGGCAAGACCGCGTTTATCACCGCACTGGTCAATCAGCTACTGAATATCCACGCCGGGGCACGGCTGCCGCTGCTTAGCGCGGCCAGAGAAGAACGCCTGCTGGGCGTCAAGCGCGTCCCGCAGCGGGATTTTGGCATTCCGCGTTTTACCTATGACGAAGGGCTGGCCCAGCTCTATGGACAACCTCCGGTTTGGCCGACGCCCACCCGCGGCGTCAGCGAAATCCGCCTCGCTCTGCGCTATCGCTCTAACGATTCGCTGCTGCGCCATTTTAAAGAGACTTCGACGCTGTATCTGGAGATTGTCGATTATCCCGGCGAGTGGCTGCTGGATCTGCCGATGCTGGCCCAGGATTACCTGACCTGGTCACGACAGATGACCGGACTGCTGCAGGGACAGAGGGCGGCGTGGTCGGCGCGCTGGCGGCAGCTTTGCGAAGGGCTGGATCCGCTGGCGCCCGCCGATGAAACCCGTCTGGCGGAGATCGCCGCCGCGTGGACCGATTATCTGCACAGCTGTAAGCGCGAAGGGATGCATTTTATTCAGCCCGGGCGCTTTGTGCTGCCCGGCGAAATGGCCGGCGCGCCGGCGCTGCAGTTCTTCCCCTGGCCGGACGTTGATGCCGCCGGTGAGGCTAAGCTGGCGCAGGCGGACAAACAGACCAATGCCGGAATGCTGCGCGAGCGTTTTAAATACTACTGCGAGAAAGTGGTGAAAGGCTTCTACAAAGATCATTTTCTCCGCTTCGACCGGCAGATTGTGCTGGTGGACTGCCTGCAGCCGCTTAACAGCGGGCCTCAGGCGTTTAACGACATGCGTCTCGCGCTGACGCAGCTGATGCAAAGCTTCCACTATGGCCAGCGCACGCTGTTTCGTCGTCTGTTCTCACCGGTTATCGATAAGCTGCTGTTCGCCGCGACCAAAGCCGATCACGTCACCGTCGATCAGCACAGCAATATGGTATCGCTGCTGCAGCAGCTGATTCAGGATGCCTGGCAGAACGCGGCGTTTGAAGGCATCAGCATGGATTGCCTGGGTCTGGCGTCGATTCAGGCGACGCAGAGCGGGCTTATTGAGGTGAACGGGGAGAAGATCCCTGCGCTGCGGGGGCATCGGCTAAGCGACGGACAGCCGCTGACCGTCTATCCCGGGGAAGTGCCCGCGCGCCTGCCGGGTCAGGCCTTCTGGGAGCAGCAGGGCTTTCAGTTTGAAAACTTCCGCCCGCAAGTGATGGATGTTGATAAACCGCTGCCGCATATTCGCCTCGACGCGGCGCTGGAATTTTTGATCGGAGATAAATTGCGATGACCGAACCCTTAAAACCGCGTATTGATTTCGACGGCCCGCTGGAGGTGGAAAAGGCGCAAATTCTGAAATCCGCTCGCGCTTTTGACGGCGCGGATGCGGAGAAGTTCGCCCCTGCGCGCCTTGACGCGCCGGAAAAAGAAGAGGGGGCGGCGGAAGCGGTAGTGGAGTCGGTGCTGCGGCCTAAGCGCAGCCTGTGGCGAAAGATGGTCAGCGCCGGGCTGGCTATTTTTGGCGTCAGCGTCGTAGCGCAGGGCGTGCAGTGGACGATGACCGCCTGGCAAACGCAAGACTGGATCGCCCTCGGCGGCTGCGCAGCCGGCGCGCTGATTGTCGGGGCGGGCGTCGGCTCGGTAGCAACCGAATGGCGCCGTCTGTGGCGGTTACGCCAGCGCGCGCACGAGCGCGATGAGGCGCGGGACCTGATGCATAGTCATGCGGTCGGCAAAGGGCGTGCCTTTTGCGAAAAGCTGGCCCGGCAGGCGGGTCTCGATCAATCGCATCCGGCGCTGCAGCGCTGGTATGCAGCGATCCACGAAACGCAAAACGATCGTGAAGTGGTAAGCCTGTACGCGCAGATCGTGCAGCCGGTGCTGGATGCGCAGGCGCGGCGTGAGATTAGCCGCTCGGCGGCGGAATCGACGCTGATGATTGCCGTCAGTCCCCTGGCGCTGGTGGATATGGCGTTTATCGCCTGGCGTAATTTACGCCTCATCAACCGCATCGCCACTCTGTACGGTATTGAGCTCGGCTACTACAGCCGCCTGCGCCTGTTCCGTCTGGTGCTGCTGAATATCGCTTTTGCCGGCGCCAGCGAGCTGGTGCGGGAAGTCGGGATGGACTGGATGTCGCAGGATCTGGCAGCCAGGCTATCGGCGCGCGCGGCGCAGGGGATTGGCGCCGGGCTGTTGACCGCGCGGCTGGGTATCAAGGCGATGGAGCTCTGCCGCCCGCTGCCGTGGATCGCCGATGATAAACCGCGGCTGGGGGACTTCCGCCGCGAGCTGATCGGCCAGCTAAAAGAGACGTTGCAGAAGAGCAAAAGCGGCGCGGAAAAATAAGTCGCTTAAGCATTCCCGGCTTGCGGCGTGAGCGCCTTAGCCGGGCTACCGCTCCACAGAAGGCTGTCACTTGTCTCACGGCGATGCGCAGCGCAATCCGGGGAGAAAAGCAGCGGCGATGACAACCGGTTCTTTATTGCCATTTTCCTCTCTGAGCGCATAACTTTACGGCAGAAAGGCCATTTTTCCGCCATACTGTCAATAATTGTTGACAGCTATCTTCACGCCAGCAAATAACTGTCCTATTATTCATCCGTTATTGGCCTCTTTAGGGTGAAAACTCCTATGCGTCTTGAAGTCTTTTGTGAAGACCGTCTTGGTCTGACTCGTGAATTGCTCGATTTACTGGTGCTGCGCGGTATCGACCTGCGGGGTATCGACATTGACCCTATTGGCCGAATTTATCTCAATTTCGCCGAGCTGGAGTTCGCTAGCTTCAGCAGTCTGATGGCGGAAATTCGTCGTATCGCCGGCGTCACCGACGTGCGCACCGTGGCGTGGATGCCGTCAGAACGTGAACATCTGGCGCTCAGCGCGCTGCTGGTGGCGATGCCGGAGCCTGTGCTCTCTCTCGACACCAAAGGAAAAGTCGAACTGGCTAACCCGGCCAGCTGCCAGCTGTTTGGCCAGAGCCAGGAGAAGCTGCGCAGCCATCCGGTCGCACAGCTGATTACCGATTTTAACGTCCAGCGCTGGCTGGAAAATAGTCCGCAGGAGTCCCACGCCGAGCACGTGGTGGTTAACGGGCAGAACTTCCTGCTGGAGATCACCCCGGTTTATCTCGAAGGCGAACACGGCGAGAAGGTGCTGACCGGCGCGGTAGCGATGCTGCGTTCAACGGTCCGTATGGGGCGTCAGCTGCAAACGATGACCATTCAGGATACCAGCGCCTTCAGCCAGATCCTCGCCGTAGGCCCGAAAATGCGCCACGTCGTCGAGCAGGCTCGCAAGCTGGCTATGCTCAGCGCGCCGCTGCTGATCGTCGGCGATACCGGTACCGGTAAAGATTTGCTCGCTCACGCCTGCCACCTCGCCAGCCCGCGAGCGGGGAAACCTTACCTGGCCCTGAACTGCGGCTCCATTCCGGAGGACGCGGTGGAGAGCGAGCTGTTTGGCGACGCTATCCAGGGCAAAAAGGGGTTCTTCGAGCAGGCTAACGGCGGTTCGGTTCTGCTGGATGAAATTGGCGAAATGTCGCCGCGAATGCAGACTAAGCTGCTGCGCTTCCTCAACGATGGAACCTTCCGCCGGGTCGGGGAAGATCATGAAGTCCACGTAGATGTACGGGTGATCTGCGCGACGCAGAAAAACCTGGTGGAACTGGTGCAAAAAGGGCTGTTCCGCGAAGATCTCTATTATCGTCTTAACGTGCTGACGCTCTATTTACCACCGCTGCGCGATTGTCCGCAGGATATCATGCCGCTGACCGAACTGTTTGTGGCGCGTTTCGCCGATGAGCAGGGTATCCCGCGGCCGAAACTCTCTGCCGATTTAAACAGCGTATTGACGCGCTATAGCTGGCCAGGCAACGTGCGCCAGCTCAAAAACGCGATTTACCGTGCCCTGACTCAGCTGGACGGTTTTGAACTGCGCCCTCAGGATATCCTGCTGCCGGATCACGACGTCTCGTCATTAGCGGTTGGCGAAGAAGCGATGGAAGGCTCGCTGGATGATATCACGCGCCGTTTCGAGCGCTCGGTGCTTACCCAGCTTTATCGTAGCTTCCCCAGCACGCGTAAACTGGCCAGGCGGCTTGGCGTCTCGCATACCGCCATCGCCAATAAACTTCGCGAGTACGGCCTGAGCCAGAAAAAAGGCGACGAGTAATTCCCGCCGACCGGCTGCCTGCGCCGTCGGTCGGCATTTCCAGAACATTTCCAGAAAAAGGAGGGGGCCTGGCGGCGAATGAATCTGTATATACTGCGTTTTTACCCTCTTTTTTGCAGGAATACGCATGTGGATCTGGCGTAGTCGTTTTTTTCAGTGGATGAAACTGCTGGTGCTCTCCAGCGCGATCTCTTTTGCGCTGTTCTGGTTTCACCTCCCGGCCGCGCTGCTGCTAGGGCCGATGATTGCCGGCATTTGCCTGAGCCTTCGCGGCGCGGAAATCCGCGTTCCCCGACCCTTTTTTATTGCCGCTCAGATGATTATCGGCTGCATGATCGCCCGTAGCCTGACGCCCTCGATTTTCGGTGTTCTGCTGGCAAACTGGGCGCTGGTGCTGCTGATTCTCTTCTCCACGCTCGCCATCAGCGCGCTGGCGGGATGGCTGCTGGTGCGCTATAGCGCGCTACCCGGCGCCACCGGGGCGTGGGGAAGTTCGCCGGGCGGCGCTTCGGCGATGGTTATTATGGCCCAGGAGTACGGCGCCGACGTTCGACTGGTGGCGCTGATGCAGTATTTGCGCGTACTTTTTGTTGCCGGTGCCGCGGCGCTGGTGGTTCGCGTTGCGCTCGGCGGCGAAGCCCAGGAGATGACTCAGCAGGTCGCCTGGTTTCCCCCGATAAGCTGGCAGCTACCGCTTACGCTGCTGGTGACGGCGGCCGCGGGATGGCTGGGGCTGCGTCTGCGCTTTCCGTCCGGTGCGATGCTTTTCCCGATGCTGATCGGCGCGCTGGTGCAGGGAGAAGGCTGGCTGCAGCTTGAACTCCCTGAGTGGCTGCTGGCGCTGGCTTATGCCGCCGTTGGCTGGAGCGTTGGTCTAAAGTTTAATAAACAGATCTTCCTGCTGGCGTTAAAAACCCTGCCGCAGATCCTGGCATCGATTATCGGCCTGATTCTGCTATGTGCGCTGATGGCTTATGGACTGACGCAGGTTTTACCGCTGGACTTTATGACCGCCTATCTGGCGACCAGCCCGGGCGGGCTGGACACGGTAGCGATTATCGCTGCCGGCACGCGGGCGGATATGTCGTTTATTATGGCGATGCAAACGTTGCGCCTGTTCACTATCTTGCTGACCGGCCCGGCGATTGCGCGCTTTATCTCCCGCTATGCGACGCGGGAATAAAAAAAGCCCCCGTTTAACGAGGACTTACGTTACCTGATGGGGATATTACGCTTTCAGCGCGGCCAGGGCTGCGTCGTAGTCCGGCTCTTCGGTGATTTCATTCACCAACTGGCTGTATACCACCTGGTCGTTTTCATCAATCACGACCACAGCACGCGCTGCCAGACCGGCCAGCGGGCCCGCGGAGATCGCTACGCCGTAGTCGGCCAGGAACTGCGCACCGCGCAGAGTGGACAGAGTCACGACGTTGTTCAGGCCTTCAGCGCCGCAGAAGCGTGACTGGGCGAACGGCAGGTCGGCGGAAATGCACAGCACTACGGTGTTGTTCAATTCTGACGCCAGTTGGTTGAATTTACGTACCGATGCCGCGCAAACGCCGGTATCGATGCTTGGGAAAATGTTCAGCACTTTACGGGAGCCCGCAAACTGGCTCAGCGCGACGTCAGAGAGATCTTTGGCCACCAGCGTAAACGGCTGCGCTTTAGCGCCTGCCTGCGGAATGGTGCCTTGAACAGAAACGGGGTTGCCCTGGAAATGCACGGTTTGTGACATGGTTATCTTCCTGTTTACATATAGTTAACGTCGCGGCTAGTGTATGACATCCGTCATCGGCACGGCAAATCCTTTTAATACTTACCTGCGAGGTTCAGGGAATGCGAAATCTGCGAGTCTATGAAGAAGCCTGGCCGCTACATAGCCCTTTTGTGATCGCCCGCGGCAGCCGCAGCGAGGCAAAAGTCGTGGTGGTGGAAATTGAAGAGAATGGCGTCAAGGGCACGGGGGAATGCACGCCTTATCCTCGCTATGGAGAGAGTATCGCCTCGGTGATGGCGCAGATTATGGCGATCGGCGAACAGATTGAGCGGGGCGTCACTCGAGAGCAGATTCAACGCCTGCTGCCGCCAGGGGCCGCGCGTAATGCAGTGGACTGCGCGCTCTGGGACTGGCAGGCGCGCAGCGCGGGTAAAAGCATCTCGCAGCTGTTAGGCGTGACGCTGCCCAAGCGGGTGGTTACGGCGCAAACGGTGGTGATCGGCACCCCCGACCAGATGGCGGCCAGCGCGTCGGCCCTGTGGGAGAAAGGTGCCACGCTGCTGAAAGTGAAGCTTGATGACCATCTGATTAGCGAGCGGTTAATTGCCATTCGCGAGGCGGTTCCGCAGGCAACGCTCATCGTCGATGCCAATGAAGCCTGGCGCAGCGACGGTCTGGCCGAGCGCTGTCAGCTGCTGGCGGACGTCGGCGTCGCGATGCTGGAGCAACCCCTTCCGGCTGGGGCCGATGAAGCGCTGGCGAATTTTATCCATCCGCTGCCTATTTGCGCTGATGAGAGCTGCCATACTCGCGATAGCCTGGCGGCGCTGCGCGGCCGCTATGAAATGGTTAATATCAAGCTGGATAAGACCGGTGGTCTGACTGAAGCGCTGCTGCTGGCGGAGGAGGCAGAACGCCTGGGGTTTGCGCGGATGCTGGGCTGTATGCTGTGTACGTCGAGAGCGATTAGCGCGGCGCTACCGCTGGCGCCGCTGGCCCGTTTTGCCGATCTTGATGGTCCAACATGGCTGGCCGTGGATGTCGAGCCGGCGCTGCACTTCAGCACCGGGGTGCTTCATCTCTGAGAGTGCCAGTGCAGCAGCTCCGTCATGGCCTGCAGATATTTCTCCGTTGCTTCGTCGGCGGATATTGCCGGGAATTCGGCGGTGATACAGGGCAGGCCGATATCGGCGCACCAGCTGCCAAAAGAACCGGGCGTTTCATAGCCGACGCTACCCACCAGCGGCAGGCTAAACGCATCGGCCAGCCAGTGCCCCAGTTCGCTCTGGCCGGGGTCTTCAATGCAGGCCAGGGGATCGTGAAATGAGATTACCCATGCCGGGTGGATCTGATGGATCAACTGGCACAGCGCCCGGGTCTCGGGTTCCGAACCTGGCTTTTCGCCGGTGAGTAGAACGACATCGCGCTGCTCTGCCGCGCTGTTCCAGCGGTAGACGGTTTCTCCTTCCTTCCAGTTCGCCGCTGGAAAATTCCGGTTCAGGTCGATACCGCGTGCGTTAGCCCGCAGCCCCAGCTGACAGCCGTCAGGGTTGACCGCCAGCACTACGTGATGACGGCGCAGCTCTGGCTTGAGGGTTCGTAGCGCACAGGAGAGGGTGACGATGGAGGCGTTTTCATCGCCGTGAGTACCGGCAAGGATCAGGCCGCTACGGCTATCGGCCAGCGGCGCCGGAAACCACAGCAGCGGCGCGCCCAGGTAAGACTGGCCGTAGCGTTGAGTTCCAGGCGGAAAATCACCGCGCTGGGGGCGAGGACGAGAAACGGGCATAGGGCATCCTGTTATCAGGTTATTTTTCAGCAGTGTTGTGTAAAACCGTCCCGGAATCAAATAGTTTCCAGCAATGTTGAAATCAGCATATATGTCAACTTTCTTTCACAAGCTGTTTGCAATTTCAGGTGATGAAACAAATAATTATCGCACTGCCAGCTCTGGTTTTTTTATTTTAAAGGGGATCTTATGAAGTATCCTGTCAAATTGACATGCGGCGCGCTGTGGTTAGCCAGCGTCTCTTCTCTTGCCTGGGCGGCGGATGTCCCGCCCGGCACCGTATTAGCCGAAAAACAGGTGCTGGTGCGGCACATAAAAGATGAGCCCGCCACCTTAGATCCCGCGAAAGCCGTCGGCCTGCCTGAAATTCAGGTTATCCGCGATCTTTTTGAAGGTTTAGTCAATCAGGATGAGAAAGGCAACCTAATACCAGGCGTGGCGACTCGCTGGCAGAGCAATGATAACCGCGTCTGGACGTTTACCCTGCGCGATAATGCCCGCTGGTCCGATGGAACGCCGGTGACGGCAGAAGATTTTGTCTATAGCTGGCGGCGGCTGGTTGACCCCAAAACCACTTCACCCTTTGCCTGGTTTGCGGCGCTGGCCGGTATCGCCAATGCGCAAAATATCATTGATGGTAAAGCCGCGCCGGATACCCTTGGCGTCACCGCCGTAGACGCGAGAACGCTGCGCGTTCAGCTGGATAAACCGCTGCCGTGGTTCAGCAATCTGACCGCCAGCTTTGCGTTTTATCCGGTCCAGAAGGCGAATGTTGAGAGCGGCGACAGCTGGACCCGTCCGGGAAGCCTGATTGGCAACGGCGCGTACGTTT
Source organism: Klebsiella sp. CN_Kp066 (assembly GCF_040065135.1). Lineage (NCBI taxonomy): Bacteria > Pseudomonadati > Pseudomonadota > Gammaproteobacteria > Enterobacterales > Enterobacteriaceae > Klebsiella > Klebsiella sp. CN_Kp066. Next base: position 195,134 of record NZ_JBEAIU010000040.1, read on the forward strand.
TAAAGGATCGCGTGGTGAATGAAAAACTGGTGGTGGTTCCCAATACGCACTACTGGGACAACGGCAAAACGGTGATCCAGCAGGTCACGTTTACGCCCATTAATCAGGAGTCAGCGGCAACTAAGCGCTATCTGGCCGGTGATATCGATATTACCGAGTCGTTCCCGAAAAATATGTATCAGAAGCTGATGAAGGATATTCCGGGGCAGGTTTACACTCCGCCACAGCTGGGCACCTATTATTACGCATTTAACACACAGAAAGGGCCAACCGCCGATGAGCGCGTCCGCCTGGCGTTGAGTATGACTATCGACCGCCGTCTGATGGCGGAAAAAATTCTGGGTACTGGTGAGAAACCGGCCTGGCGTTTTACTCCGGATGTCACTGCCGGCTTCACTCCCCAGCCGTCGCAAATCGAGAGCATGAGCCAGGCTGAGCTGAATGCCCAGGCCAAAGCGCTGCTGCAGGCGGCGGGCTACGGCCCGGGTCGCCCGCTGAAGCTCAGCCTGTTGTATAACACCTCGGAGAATCATCAGAAAATCGCCATTGCGGTAGCGTCTATGTGGAAGAAGAATCTTGGCGTCGACGTGAAGCTGCAAAATCAGGAGTGGAAGACCTATATCGACAGCCGTAATACCGGCAACTTCGATGTGATTCGCGCTTCGTGGGTGGGGGATTACAATGAACCTTCAACGTTCCTGTCGCTGCTAACCTCGACGCACAGCGGTAATATCTCCCGCTTCAACGATCCGGCCTACGACAAAATTCTCACTCAGGCGGCGCTGGAAACGTCGGAAAAGGCGCGCAATGACGATTACAACGCGGCGGAAAAAATCATTATGGCGAAAGCGCCTATCGCGCCGATTTACCAGTATACCAACGGGCGACTGATTAAACCGTGGCTGAAAGGGTATCCGATTGCCAATCCGGAAGACGTCGCCTATAGCCGCACGATGTATATCGTGAAGCACTGATGAGCACCGGTTGCCTGCGGGCGTCAGGCAACCATCACATCTCTCCAGAGCGCGGCCCGCAGCGCCAGCTAACCTGTATTCTATTTCCCGACGCAGCGGCAAACCTCACTTTCGCCAGCTCTCACTCTCCTGGTCAATGAACAGCGTAGAGGCCATCAGATATCATTTTTAAAATCTATATTTATCCTATCTGAAATTATTGATATCTATATTTATCGTCGGGGTTGGGCTGGCTGATGGCTTGCGAGCGGTCAAACGTACTCAACATATCTTTTTGGATACGCGCAATCTTTTCCGCCTCGGGAATGGCCTGATTGCCTTCGCTCATTGATTAGCATCAATAAACTCCGTTTGTTTATATGTGAATTTAATATTTATTCATTTGTGAGATGTGAATTCTTTATTTATCGCAGTCAGATGATGAATGTTTTTGTTGATTTTGTGCGCATGATGCTTATTATTTTTTGTATTTTCATTTAAATGCTTAAGCAAAGTCTTATATTTGGCCTGAATACGGATGAGTTGCTCTATTCTGATGTCTGGCCCTGCGATGATTGTGCAAAGAAAATCGTTATGTTTGACCCATACGCCTCCAGGGAAGGAAGCGCTATGGCCAGGATATTGCGAGTGCGGCTGTAAGGCGGCCTCTGATTTAAGCTGAGGCTGCACGTCAGAGGGGCGCGAATAGCGGCGTCGCATTTCTGCTTATGCGCTGCATCGTTACTGGCTTAAGTAATGGCAAAGCGGGGCGTCTTTTATCTGGAAGATAAAAAAATTCAACGCCAATGGGAGCTCTTTTTAGCTGCGCGTTTTCATAATGTCGTGCAGAAGAGCGTTTATCTGGGCTGAGCAGGCGCTAAAAGAACGGGCGGGAAATAATCTGCGTCAGAGTGTCTAAGTTTTTAAAGGCCTTGAGTACGAGCAGGATGCATGCGTGAAACTTTAACTTCATGCCATTCTGGCGATACATCAATTATCCCGCGCCCTCAAATACAGACTTTGATATCGCTATATTCAGAAAGGCGTTTGAATAAATTCTAAAAGACGCTGCGTTGACTCAGAAATTATGTGCCGAAATGAACACGCTGGCCCCTGAATTAATCGGGTGCGTTGTTTAATCAATTATCCGGAAATGGCTGATGTTGGTAAATATCAACACCGCTTCGCGAAAGGCAAGCCGCAGTACTGGAAACAGAGAGTACTCGTTGTTTTCTGTTTAAACAACAACCTGATCCGGGCGTGCTGTTGGGGTGAGATGAATCCCTTTCTGGATATGGAGGCGCTTTCTGTCGCCCCGTCAGGCGAGGGTCTGTAAGCGTTATAGAAAAGTTTAAGGGTGAGGGCCGTCAATCGGAAAATAGCGCGGAGCAGCCCGACAAAGCCCTGGAAGACACGGACGTGACCCTGTCGCAGGTGGGTCTGATATCAAAAGCGTAATACAGGAGCAGGGATGAAAACAGTACGACCGTTATGGGGACGGGGGCAGATGATCTCTCCCCAACATTTTCAGCAGGAAACCGCGCAATCGGCCTGGCAGACAGAGTATGTCGCCCGGCTGGGGGCGATTCATCCCTGGGGAGTGGCGCGGGCGGAGTTTAATACCGCGCTGCTGAAGCAGGGGAAACTGAAAGCCGACCACCTGTGTGTGCGTTTCGCCGACGGCACGCTCATTGATAGCGATAACGCCGATGCGTTGCCGCCGGTGATGAACCTGCCGGAAACAGAACATCACGAACTGACGGTGGTTCTGGCGCTGCCCCATGAGCATGAGAACGGTGGCAACTGTCTGCAACCGGAGCAGAGAGCGGAGCGTCCCGTGCGCTGGCGTCTGGCCTGGCGGGAGGTGCGAAACCGCTATGGGGAGGACTGCCGCCAGATTGCGGTAATGCAGCCGGAGCTGACGCTGCGTGCGGCCGATAGCGACAACGCTGATTACCAGACCGTCGCCGCGATCCGTCTTACGCGCGATAGCCAGGGACACTGGTCGCAGGACGAGTCTTTTCTGCCGCCGCTGCTTAACGTACAGGCCAGCCGTTGGTTGAGGGAACAGACCGAACAGTTGACGGGTCAGCTCCGTGCGCGCCTGCAGCGCCTGATGTCTATGCGTCGGGAAAGCAACGAGCGAATGGCCGACTTCGCGGTAGCGGACGTGTCGCTGTTCTGGCTGCTGAGTGCGCTCAACAGCGCTGAGCCGTTGCTCGGCCATTTTGTTCGTCATCCGCAGGTGCATCCGGAACGTCTGTATACAGCGTTGGCCGGTCTGGCAGGTAGCCTGCTGACCTTTTCTCTTGAACACACTACAGCCGATATTCCGGCCTATCGTCATGAGCAGTTAACGGCGGTCTTTCCTCCATTGTTTGACTTGCTGGGGGTACTGCTGGAAGCCAGTCTGCCATCGAGGGTGGTGGCGATTGACATGGTTCATGATGAACGACGCAAGCGCTGGCATGCCCGTCTGCACGATCCACGACTGCGTGAAGAGGCGGATTTTTATCTCTCAGTACGATCGGCGCTGCCGGTAGCGCAGCTACTGGAGCAGTTTCCGCTTCAGTGCAAAGCGGGCAGCCCGGATGAAGTCGACCGGGTCGTTAACGGTTCGCAACCCGGCATCCCTCTGCGCGCGATGAGCCACGTTCCGGCGGCCATCCCGCTGCGCCTGGAGAACCAGTATTTCACCCTTGATATGGCCCATCCGGCGGCGCGAGCGATGCTGTTGGAAGGCAGTTGTGTCTTTTACGTCCCCGGTCTGCTGGGCGCCCCTGAACTCGAACTCTATGCGGTACTGCGCTCATGAAACAGGATACGAATATCGACGCCCTGATGGCTGACGCCTGGTTGACGGTGACGGAACTGCGGTGCGGGGCGAGACTGGCCGACGGGGAGGGCGAACGCCTCTGGCGACATTGCGTAGAGCATATTGAAAAGGTCATGGCGGAACTGGAGACCGCGGGCCTCAGCGAGGCGAGCCGTCGGCATATTCTCTACGCCTGGTGTGCGCTGCTGGATGAGACAGCTAAAGGACGTGAAGGTGAGGATGATGCCTGCATCGTCTGGTATGACCGTCCGCTGCAGGCGAAATACTTCGGTGCCCTGGACGCCGGCGATGCGCTGTATGAGCGGATGCGACAGGTTCTGCATGAGCCCGCGCCGGATGTGGCGGTACTGACCTGCTTCCATCGCGTGTTGATGCTGGGCTTTAAGGGATGTTATGCCCTGGATGAGCCGGTTCGCGACCAGCTTATCACCAGACTGGCGGAGCGCGTTTCGCCGTTTGAAACCGACCAGAGCCAGCCTGTACTGGCGGGTATATCCGGGCGTAGCGGCCTGGCGGACGGGTTGCGACGCTGGCCGGTTTGCCTCGGGCTGTCGCTGGTTGCGATCGCCGCGCTGTGGCTGGGGCTAAATCATTGGCTTGATTCCCTGATTACAACCCTGCTGCCCGGGGCGGAAAAATGAGCGTGAACCATTTGCGCCTGTTATGGCTCTGGGCCGGGATCCTTGCGGTACTGCTCTGTTTGCTGTTTCTGCCGCTGGCTACCGGCGGGCGGATTCTGGCTGTTGCGCTGATCCTGACCGCAGTCATCGTTGCCCTGATTGTCGCCGGGCGCAAGGGGGAATGGGGACTTACAGAGGATGCCTGGCTGGATGACATTCCGGACGCGCTGTACCGCCTGCCGGTGGTGCTGGTCTGCGGTGATATCGCCAGGTGGCCGGAGTGCGGGGTGGTTTTGCGTACGGCTCAGGGCTGCTGGTTAAATGTTCCTACCGCCGAACTGCAGCAGACGGTACGTACTCTTCTGCGTAAACGCCCGGATCTGATATCGCAGCTGGCGGTGATGGTCTGCGTTTGCCCGCAGTTGCACGGTGATGAGGCGGCGCTGGCGGTCGGGCTTAATGAGCTGCGCTGGCAGCTGAACCAGGCGCGGAGCGACTGCCGCCGCTCGGTGCCTTTACTACTGAGCAGTCACGTGGCAGGGGCGTCTGTTCCTCACTCGCTATGGCAGACAGCGCAGACCGGGGAAGCCATGCAGGTGTGGCAGGCGAATGACGCGCCTTGCTGCACCGGGACCTGGCTGGCGCAAAAGAACGGAAGGGAGCGTCTGGCCACACAGGTGAGGATGAATGCGCTGGTTCGCCTGACGCACGAGACGGCGCTGGCTATGCTGACGGCGCCCTCTGTTGATACGCCCCCGGTGATACCCGCTATGATGCTGTATCACATGACGCCGTCGGGGGCACCGGTTCTGCCTCAGAATCTGTGGCAGCGCTGGTTGTCTCATCATACCGCTCTGGGCTCACTACCTGGCTGGCAGCCTGATACCTCATCAGCGGATGTCCTGTTGCCGGATTTTATTCTGCCACTGTTGCCATTGGGCGTCAGCGAGACGCCACGCGCCAGGATTTTACGCCGGGCGTTCTGTCTGTTCACCCTTGCCATTCTCATCGCACTGTGCGCCAGCGCGTGGAACAACCGCCAGCTACTGCAGCGGGTGGGGTTCGATATTCAGCACTATGAGCAGATTGCGATGGTTGACTACGCCTCGAAAGCCCGCGCCCTGCAAATCCTGAGTGGGGATGCGGTTCAACTGGATCAGTGGGCGCGCCGCGGTGAGCCGCTGAACCTGAGTCTCGGTCTGTATCACGGGGCCTATTTACGCATACCGGTGTTGGCCGCGATTCGTTCCTGGGAACCCCCACCTCCGCCACAAAAACCAGCACAAAAAACCGTGCCGAAAACCATCCGCCTCGACAGCATGTCGCTGTTCGATACCGGGAGGTGGGCGCTTAAGCCCGGATCGACAAAGCTGCTGGTGCACTCGTTGGTTGGCATCAAAGCAAAACCCGGCTGGCTGATTGTCGTTGCGGGCCATACCGACAGTACCGGTGAGGAAAAAGCCAACCAGATACTTTCGCTGAAGCGTGCCGAATCGGTGCGCGACTGGATGCGTGACACCGGAGATGTACCGGAGAGCTGTTTTGCGGTGCAGGGCTTCGGCGAGAACCGTCCTGTAGCCACCAATGAAACGGTTGAAGGGCGTGCGCTGAACCGCCGTGTCGAAATCAGTCTGGTACCGCAGGTGAATGCCTGCCAGCCACCGGGCATGCCTTCGGCCTTATCGCGGGAGAGCGGCGCGTCAATCAATGAAACGGAGAAGTAGCATGGCAACTCCGGTCTGCCTGTTGCTGAAGAGCAACGGCGGAGCGGATATCACAGACTCCCATTCGCCAAACGTAGGTGTCACTACATGAGCCTGAAACGGGCAGGTTTTCCTGTCCGCAGTTATTTTGCTGAGCAGCCGCGGGGCAAGTGTTCAACAACGACAAAAATTGGTCTGCTGGCCTGATGCGCTTTGGTAAGTGAACAGCGACGGGCGGTAGCGTACCTGAAATGATTGAAGAGAAACTCTCATGGAAAATCCCGCCATTTTGTTACGTCGTCTTCACCCAAACTGCGCCCGCGCAACAGAAAGTCTCTTCTGCCTGCCGCCTGACGTCGGAAAAAGCCTGCTCTGCCAGCAGATATTACCGGCGGTAAGCCAGCTGCGCTTAAGCCCTGTGGCTGCAGGACAGTTGCCTCAGCGCCCTTCTCCGGGTCGGGACGATAAGAAAATGATTGCGATGACGTTTGAGAAAGAGGTGAACGAATGAGTGATATCCCGGCACAGCAGTTCAGCCACAACCATCCTCTGTTAACGGTGCGCGGCTGCCGCGCCCTCCTGGACGTGCTGGCCTTTGAAGGCGATGAGGCCCTGAGCGAACCGTTCAGCTACCAGATTGAATTCACCAGCGCCGACAAAACCCTCACGCCGCAGCAGATGCTGATGCAGGATGCCGCCTTCACCCTGCTGGCCCCGGTTGACCAGGGCTTCGGGGTAAAAATCCGGCAGCCGGTACGCACGATTCAGGGCGTGGTGACGGCGTTTGTGCGCCTTTCCGCCTCCCGGGACGAAACGCATTATTCCCTGACCCTGCAGCCGCGTCTGGCGCTGCTCTCCCGGAGCCACCAGAACCGGATTTACCAGGATATGTCGGTGCCGGATATCGTGGAGCATATCCTGCGCACCCGCCACGGCATGCGCGGGGAGGACTTTATCTTCACGCTGGCGCAGGCGTACCCGCGTCGCGAGCAGGTGATGCAGTACGGCGAGGACGACCTGCGCTTTATCACCCGCCTGCTGAGTGAGGTGGGTATCTGGTTCCGCTTCACCGCCGACACCCGGCTGAACATCGACGTGGTGGAGTTTTACGACGACCAGCGGCACGACGGGCAGGGGCTGGTTCTGCCGTCTGTGCCGCCCTCCGGCCAGCACGACAGCGGTACCGAGTCGGTGTGGGCGCTGAAAAGCCGGCATCGCGTGGTGCCGCAGTCGGTGTTCACCCGGGACTATAACTACCGCAACGCGCCGGCGGAGATGAGCCTCAGCATCGATGTCAGCCGGGGCGACAGCACCACTTACGGCGAGGCGTACCACTGGGGGGGTAACTACCTGACGCCGGGCGACAGCCATCCGCGCGACCCGGCGCCGGAGAGCGGGGCGTTTTATGCCCGCCTGCGTCACGAGCGTTACCTGAACGACCAGTCCCGGCTGAGCGGAAAGAGCAGCTGCGCGACGCTCGCCCCCGGTCAGGAACTGAAGGTGAGCGGCGGCGAAGAGGTCACCGGCACCTTCCGGGAGGGGGTGATGATAACCCACCTCCACAGCCGCGCCCGGCGCGACCGCAGTTTTGAGGTGGCCTTCCACGCCATCCCGTACTTAGAAGATTACGGCTTCCGCCCGGCCACTATCGCCAGGCCGGTGATGGCCGGGACGCTGCCGGCGCGGGTCACCAGCACGAAAAGCAGTGATATCTACGGCCATATCGACCGCGACGGACGTTACAGGGTCAGCCTGCTGTTCGACCGCGACCACTGGCCGCCGGGGGAAGAGAGCCTGTGGGTACGCCAGGCGCGCCCGTATGCCGGTGACACGTACGGCCTGCATCTGCCCCTGCTGGCGGGAACCGAGGTGGCCATCGCCTTTGAACAGGGCGACCCGGACCGGCCGTATATAGCCGGTGTCCTGCACGACTCGGCGCACCCGGACCCTGTCACCATCCGGAACTATAAACGTAACGTGCTGCGCACGCCGGCGAACAACAAAATCCGCCTCGACGACGCGCGGGGAAAAGAGCACATCAAGGTCAGCACGGAGTACGGCGGCAAGAGCCAGCTGAACCTGGGGCATCTGGTGGACGGCGGAAAACAGCCGCGCGGGGAGGGATTCGAGCTGCGTACCGACAGCTACGGAGCGATACGGGCCGGGAAAGGGATATTCATCACCGCTGATGCACAGATGAAAGCGCAGGGGCAGCAGCTGGCGATGGAGCCTGCAACCAGCCTGTTGAGGGGGGCGCAAAACCTTATTGCCGGTTGGGAGAGTGTGACGCAAACGCACCGTAATTTCTCACCAGATATGGATACGTTAAAGCAGTTTGTTGAAAAGGCGGACCAGATAAAGAAACCGGTATTGTTGATGGAAGCACCGGAGGGGATAGGGAGCGTTACGCCAGAAAGCATTCTTCTGCACAGTGGCAACGGTTTGTATATGCAGAGTATTGGAGAAGTCAGTATTGCCAGCGAGCAGAGGCTTGCAGTGAATGCCAGCCAGGCGATATCGTTACTTTCCCGCCAGGAAGGTGTTCGTCTGGTATCTGCAAAAGGCCCGCTGAATATCGAATCTCATAGCGATATTCTCTCATTAACGTCTCTTCAGGATGTTACCGTACAGTCCACACAGGGACATCTTCAGCTTACGGCGAAGAATGGTATCACTATTGGGTGTGGCGGCGCTTACATTCGCTTGACTCCGCAGGGAGAAATTGAAATTCATGGACCTGGCCTGTTAAGTCTGAAAGGACAACATAATTTGCAGGGGCCAGCCAGCGAAGATTTTCAGTTGCCCGATCTGCCTTCATCAGTATGTAAAGAATGCCTCAAACGGGCTCAGGAACTGGCTCAGGGTTTTGTGCCGAGGGACGCGTAAATGGACAACATAAAGATCTGGCTGGATAAAATCCAGCTGACGTGTCAGCAGATTGGTCACAATTATGTCGATATGATTATCGATCAGTGCGGCGTGAATTTCTCCGTCATTCCGGCTCTTTCCGGGTTTTCTCCGGCAATAAAATGGCAGTCCCTCTACCAGGGATTGCCGGAGAATATTTACCCGGACGATGCGCCTTTGCTGGTACGTATTGAGCTGGAAGATGCTCAGCAGGTGCAGTGGTTATATGCATTGGCTCGTGAAGCTGTGGCAACAGCGCCTTTACTGGTGCTGGGGTCATCCTGGCGGTTCGAAGTTTTGGCTGAATGGTTGATCCGTTGCATTGATGCGCAGCATGAGGGGCGTGCAGGGATATTTCGCTTCTGGGATACGCGTATATTTTCGTATCTTTTTACCCATGTTCTTAGTGATGAACAGCAAAGTCAGCTCCACAGACCGACATTATTCTGGAGCTGGCTGGATCGCGACGAAGCACCTGTTTTGCTGGAAGGCAATGGGGCGGCATTAGGTGAAGAGGAATTGAGTGAGCAAATCATATTTACTGATAATCAGTTTGAAAGTCTGATGTGTCTGTGTGATGCAAAACAATTATTGGTTTATCAGCCATTACCGAAGAACCTTTTTATGAACAGAGAAAGTGAATTTTCTGCTTGCTTTAAGGCTATGCTGGCTGCGACAAAAGAAGGTGTGCTTTTCGAAGATAAACGTAATGAGTGGGTGGCTGAGTATATTCTTAAAAATAAAATTTATTCTGATGAATGCGGTTCTGGTGTCAATAATCTATAAAGTCATCAGGAGTGGTATTTTCAATAGGGATCATAGCTACTTACATCGGAGGGGGTATGTATTTGGATAGTGATACAAAAGTTATTATCTCTGGAGCGGTAATATTACTGGTTGGAATCATTGTCTGGAAAAAACAAAGCTTTTTTATTGCTCTGGTGTTTTGTGTTTTGTTTATCAAAGCGTCTATGATGTTTTTAGCGATAGTTATGCTATTATCCTGGGGAGAGCCGGAAAATTCTTTTTATTTTATATTTCCTGTTATTAGTGTTTTTACCGCTGTGTTTTTTCCTGATAAGCGTTGGCCAAAACATACCGGACACATATACAGATGTTCATCATGCATGAATTTTGTTAACTATAAATTCGATAAATGTCCCCATTGTGGCTCTGACATGGATTCAAAAAATATTTGGAAAAAAAAGACCAAACAATAAGCGGCTATTAGATGACGGTTGAATCTAATGATAACCCTGTTTATCCGGTTAAAATAAGGGAACCTGAGATATGTCTATAATAAAGTCTGATTTAGGCTGGTATCCACCGCAGGGACGATGGCTGACACGCTTTGTTTTTATCGCTGCGGCGATATTGCTGGTTGGTTGTGACAGGCCTGCCAGAGAAAAGAATGTTAGCGGCGGCAGCGGTACCATAGAAGCGGTTAACCATACCCACTGGGCGATAAACCATTTCAGCGTAGATGGGCAGTCAGGGCTGGATATTATCGGCCCCTGGCAGGGGGGCGGCGGTGGCTGCTGTTACGGTGTGCCAACGAAATGGAAACCGGGGATGAGGGTGAAAGTTGAGTGGGAAACCGGTGTGGGAGGGTCTAAAGGTTTTCCTGGATTTGCTAATACAGATAAGTACTTAGAATGGGAAAAAAAAATCAAAGCTCAAAACCGGAAACATAGCCAGACAGTATCGGTTCCTGACTATACCGGGCAAAAAACCTGCGGAATAAAGGTTCACTTTTTACCCTGCGATCAAATAAAAGTCACCACCAGCTGCTACGACTACGGCAATCCAAATTATCCGATTAAAGATCCGATCAAAATGGAGGAACCCAAAGTATGTCCACAATGAAGCCTGATGCAGTCTGGTATCCTCCGCAGTTTCCGAAGCAGGTACGATGGTTGACGCGCCTTGTTTTTATCGCTGTGGCGATGTTGCTGGCTGGTTGTGACAGGTCTGCCAGAGAAGAGAGTGTCAGCGGCGGCAGCGGCACCATAGAAGCGGTTAACCATACCCACTGGGCGATAAACCATTTCAGCGTAGACGGGCAGTCAGGGCTGGATATTATCGGCCCCTGGCAGGGGGGCGGTGGCGGCTGCTGTTACGGCGTGCCAACGAAATGGAAACCGGGAATGACGGTGAAAGTGGAATGGGAAACGGGTGTCGGTTATTCAATGGATTTTCCAGGATATGGAGATGACGCTAAATATTTAGAATGGGAAAAAAAATAAAAGCTCAGAACCAGGAACATAGCCGGATAGTCCCAGTTCCTGATTATACCGGGCAAAAAAACTGCGGAATAAAGGTTCACTTTTTACCCTGCGATCAAATAAAAGTCACCACCAGTTGCTACGACTACGGCAATCCAAATTATCCGATTAAAGATCCGATCAAAATGGAGGAACCCAAAGTATGTCCACAATGAAGCCTGATGCAGTCTGGTATCCTCCGCAGTTTCCGAAGCAGGGACGATGGTTCACACGCCTTGTTTTTATCGCTGTGGCGATATTGTTGGCAGGCTGTGACAGACCCGCCAGAGAAGAGAGTGTTAGCGGCGGCGGTACCATAGAAGCGATTAACCATACACACTGGGCGATAAATCATTTCAGCGTAGACGGGCAGTCAGGGCTGGATATTATCGGCCCCTGGCAGGGCGGAGGCGGTGGCTGCTGTTACGGCGTGCCGACGAAATGGAAACCGGGAATGACGGTGAAAGTGGAATGGCAAACCGGAGAAGCTTCCACAGATGATTTTCCAGGATATGAACATTGGGATAAATATCTGGAATGGGAAAAAAAATAAAAGAAAGTCATCGGGAGCATAGCCGAATAGTCCCTGTTCCCGATTATACCGGGCAAAAAACCTGCGGAATAAAGGTTCACTTTTTACCCTGCGATCAAATAAAAGTCACCACCAGCTGCTACGACTACGGCAATCCAAATTATCCGATTAAAGATCCGATCAAAATGGAGGAACCCAAAGTATGTCCACAATGAAGCCTGATGCAGTCTGGTATCCTCCGCAGTTTCCGAAGCAGGGACAATGGTTCACACGCCTTGTTTTTATTGCTGTGGCGACACTGCTGGCAGGTTGCGATCAGTCGGCGCAAGTGGAAAGTGTCAGCGGCGGCAGCGGCACCATAGAAGCGGTTAACCATACCCACTGGGCGATAAACCATTTCAACGTAGACGGGCAGTCAGGGCTGGATATTATCGGCCCCTGGCAGGGGGAGGCGGTGGCTGCTGTTACGGCGTGCCGACAAAATGGAAACCGGGAATGACGGTGAAAGTTGAGTGGGAAACGGGTGTGGCTTTTGCCGATGATGTACCTGAAATTCCTGAGCCGAAACGACCTGATACCTCCGGGATGAACGAGAAAAATTATTATCAAGTATGGCAAGTGTATTTTGATGAAAAACAAGAATGGTATAGGAAAATTAAGGCACTGAATAAAGCGCATACAAAAATAGTCCCTGTTCCCGATTATACCGGGCAAAAAACCTGCGGAATAAAGGTTCACTTTTTACCCTGCGATCAAATAAAAGTCACCACCAGCTGCTACGACTACGGCAATCCAAATTATCCGATTAAAGATCCGATCAAAATGGAGGAACCCAAAGTATGTCCACAATGAAGCCTGATGTAGTCTGGTATCCTCCGCAATTTCCAGCACTGGGCCGATGGCTGACACGCCTTGTTTTTATCACTGTGGCGATATTGCTGACAGGTTGCGATCGACCCGCGAAAGAGGAGAGCATCAGTGGCGGTAGCGGCACCATAGAAGCGGTTAACCATACCCACTGGGCGATAAACTATTTCAGCGTAGACGGGCAGTCAGGGCTGGATATTATCGGCCCCTGGCAGGGGGGCGGCGGTGGCTGCTGTTACGGCGTGCCGACGAAATGGAAACCGGGGATGAGGGTGAAAGTTGAGTGGGAAACGGGTGTGGCTTTTGCCGATGATGTACCTGAAATCCCTGAGCCGAAACGTCCTGATACGAAAGCCTCTTACCAAGTATGGCAAGCATATTCCGATAAAAAGGAAGAGTGGTATAAGAAAATTAAGGCACTGAATAAAGTGCATACAAAAATAGTCCCTGTTCCCGATTATTCCGGACAAAAAACCTGCGGAATAAAGATCCACTTTTTACCCTGCGATCAAATAAAAGTCACCACCAGCTGCTACGACTACGGTAACCCAAATTATCCGATTAAAGATCCGATCAAAATGGAGGAACCCCAAATATGTCCACAATGAAACCTGATGTAGTCTGGTATCCTCCGCAGTTTCCAGGTAACGGACGATTACCCACACAAGCGGCGCTAGTCGGACAAAACTGTAAGCAGCAGGACAGCCATGAACTGGCTTACCGCAATGAACTTTGCCAGGCGGCGGGTCGACTGGTGGAACCGCCGTGCTGTAAGACGCTGCATATCAGCCTGTTTTTCGACGGGACCGGTAATAATCTGAACAACGATCTTTATATCGACGTTCCTAAACATCCCACCAATATTGCCCGTCTTTTTCGCGCAACCATTGGCCAGGGTTACGCCGGTGGCGTCCAGGGACATGCCGGGGAACTGGTGGATATGGAAGGGACGTCGGGTAATAAATATTACAAGTACTACATCCCTGGCGTCGGCACCCCCTTTCCGGAAGTGTCGGATCTGAATTACAGCACGCCCGGCATGGCCTTTGCCACCTATGGCGAAGAACGAATTAACTGGGCGCTTATTCGCATTATCGATGCCTTAAGACGCACGCTGGGCAAACCTGCTTTATCCGATAATGAAAGCTGGAAAGCGGTGAAAGACATGACCTCTCGTACAGAAGATTTCGGGACTTCAGGTCAATACCGACGTCAAATAGTATTCCGGCGGCTTTTAAAAGATCTGGAACCCGACCTGAAGCTGGCGCTGAATCAGCCTGAACCCGGTAAACCGAAACTGCTGGGGATTAAGCTGTATGTATACGGTTTTTCACGCGGAGCGGCGGCGGCAAGGGCTTTTGTCAACTGGCTGGTTGAACTGCTGCCCAATTCTTTCAGAAAAGGAACGAAGCCGGATCTCTGTCTGACGCTGGAAGGCGCTAACTGGAAGGTGCCGCTGAGCGTCGAATTTCTGGGATTGCTGGATACGGTGGCCTCTGTTGGCGTGGCGCATATCGCCCCTCTTGCGGAAGGACATATGGGCTGGGCCGATAATGCAATGGAGCTGCCCGATAACGGCCTGATTAAAAATTGCGTGCATCTGGTTTCTGCCCACGAGCAGCGGCTCTGTTTTCCTCTGGATTCGATTTGCCGCCATGACGGAATCTATCCGTCCTATGCCAGAGAGATGGTGTATCCCGGTATGCATTCGGATATTGGTGGTGGTTATATGCCCGGTGAACAGGGGAAAGCAACGGCGGATGACGACGGCTATTTATTATCGCAGATTGCCTTGCATGATTTATATGCTACAGCATTTGATGCTGGTGCTCCTCTGAAAGTTCCTGAAGATTCACTTCCCTCAACAATATCTTCAGATAATTGGCGTGTTATGCCAGGTAACTTAATTTCAGAATTTATGGTTGCTGATACATTGATAAATAGTTTCAACGCCTGGCGTGAATTAACATTAAACCTTCCCTCATCTCTGGAAAAAATAAATGATGAGAATGCTGCCAGATACGAACCTGTACGTGCATCAGTCAACGTTATTACCGCGCTGGAAGTTCAAATCACCTGGATAACCGCCTGGCGTATCGGTCGCTATGCGAGTGGCAACTATACAAAACAGCGGTTTTATATTGATGCAGCCGCAAACGGCATGGATAAAGACAGCGACCCCAAAATTAGAGAGGCTTCCGAACAGGCGCGAGATATAAAACAGCGGAAAGTAGAGAAAACACGGCGTAAAATGCAGGAGTCTGCTGAAAAAGATACCTATATCCCCTATCCGCCGGGGCCGAAAGATTTTGATCCCGCGTTGGGGCAGACGCAGCTGCGCCAGGCTGCGGAAGAATTTCGCGAGGACTATCAGCTAAAACAGCGTGCCGTAACCGGAAACTGGATATATAAGGGAATGGATAAACTGAGTAACCTGGTTTATACCTTCAGCGATGATGATGTAAGTGGCGAATATATAAAGATAAAAAAAGAGGCCAATGAAAAATATTCAATGCTCTTTCCTCCTCAGGGGGAAAGCAGCAACGAGCAACAACCCGGAGGGCTGGTCAGAGCATTATTTGACGATCAGGTTCATGATTCCAGGGCCTGGTTTATGCAGGCGACGCTTGATGCCAGGGAACCGTGGGGAAGTTACTTTTTATACCGGATGATCTATTTCGGTGAGCTGATGAGTAAAAATATTACACCTCTTGTGAAATACGGGCGCTTTATTGAGGGGAGATTTAAAGATACGGTTCCTGGCGTTGATTTTATTATCGAGCGAGCTGAGAAAGGAGGGGCTATTATGGGTGAAAACTCCCCGCCTGAAATAAAACAAAAAATATCCGTGGTAAACAGCTCTGCGGATATTCCCCTTACCATGTTGTCCGATCTTCCCCTTCAACCTGCGCTGACAAACGAGCCAGCGGAATTAATCGCCTGGCAGCAACAATCGCGGGAAGCGGAAAAACTGGCCAGTACGAAAGCGGCGATAGCCTCACTGTGGCCATAACGAAATGGCGTTCTGATATACGGATGCCTGTGTAAATAATACAAGGAATAAATATGAAACAGGTAATACGCGAAGGCGATACCCTGCGGGAGTATGGCGGTAAAGTTCTGGCCGGACATTATCTGTGTTTTGGAAAAGGCATTGCCACTAAAGGCGATCCGGTAAAATGCAATAAGCATGGTATGACCACGATTATTGAAGGCAGTTCGCTGTCAAAAGTGGATGGTCAGCCCGTCGCTCTTCACGGACACCGCTGCGCCTGTGGCTGTACGCTGGTGAGTTCTTTTCCCGACTGCGGTATTGCACAGTGAGACCGCTACCTGATTTTCCTGATTATCGCACCGCTAAACCGCCTGCGGCAAAACGCTGGCTGGGGGCCGGAGCATTACTGGTCCCGGCGGTCGGCGCTGCGAGTGCGTTATTACGGGGAACAGATGCAAGCTCCGGGATCGTTTTTGCCGCGATGCTTTTCACGTTAACCGTCATGGGGCTTTTCTGGCTTCTTTCTCTGCTGTATTACCGGTTTTCAATTCACCACTCATCCACCTGGAAAGCGGAGGTGGCACAGGTACAAAGTCACTGGTGGTATCAGCATCGTCGGCAGTTTTCCCTGGAGGATGTGGTGCTGATTGGCCCTGCCGGGGCGGAGATGATGGACTGGTTGCGTTTGCTTAAGCGTAAGCAAAAAGCGCCAGCAGAACGTCAGGAGGCAAACGGTAAAGCGCTGCGTGTGGCGCGTTCTTTTTCTTCCGATGCGACGGAACGTGAAAATCAACTGGCTCGTATGCTGGTACTACAGTGGAAACGGCAGCGCGAAGGCAAAAAATTGCTCTCGCCGCAGCGCTTTTACTGGCAGGGGAGCGAGAGCGTATGGCAGGCGTTTGTTGCACAGATAAAGGACTCTTTTCCAGGCATTGTGCTGCCTGAATTACCGATTATGTGGAAGGGAGAACGTTCACTGTCAGATATTGCAGCCTTTCTGGATTCAGAGGGCGATGGCACGCAAATTCTGGTGGCTGGGTGCCAGTCTGAAGTCCCCTCGGCAGAGGATTTGCTGCCTGCCGGAGAAGCCGCTGCCCTGTGGCTTGTGAGTGCTGAGGGGGCTGTATTGCTCTCACAGGGGGAATATTTTTCCCCATCGGCAACGGAATATTTGAAGGATGTCTGTGAACGAGCACAGAAGCAAAGTGAACTTGACTCAGCACCTGACGCCTGCATTCTTTTTTCTCACCCGCAACAATCTGAACTGGCAGGCAGCGGCTGGAACGTTACTCATCATTTGCAGGACAATTTTTGGGGTAATACGGGAAAACTTGAGGCGCTTGTTGTGATATCACTTGCTGCCATTTTCGCACAAAGCCAGTCGCAACCCTGCGGCTGGATAGCCACTGATCCTTTACACCCCCTGGCGCTTGGAATTGTTAAACCTCATGAAAACAGATAAAAATCAGAAAGAAACTATTTCTGCTGCGTTCACGGTGGTACTTACAGCCGTGGCGATCACGTTCCTTATTTTACTGGGGGGACTGGCGTACTGGTTTTTCATAGGTGACCATGCTGCAAAATGGTCGGTTATCTATCCGATTCTGCTGGTGTGCGGTCTTCTCTGGATTGTGCTGGTATGTGTCGTATCTCTGGTTTTTCTGGCGATACATCTTTGGATCATCAGTCGAGCCAGGCGTTCATCAGCGGCTGGACAGAGTACATCAGCAAAGACGCTGGCGTTGAAACGCCCGATGCTATCGAAAGAAATAGCCACCCATCTCCGCCGCCGCTATACCCGTTTCTGGCGCCACAAAGTCCGCCTGCTGCTGGTGGCCGGTGAACCCGCGCACATTGCCGCCATCGCCCCCGGTCTGGCGGAAAAGCAGTGGCTCGAAGGCCACCGCACGGTGCTGATTTACGGCGGCACTCTGTCATCGGCGCCGGATACTGAACGCCTGACCGCCCTGCGCAAGCTGCGCCGCAGCCGTCCGCTGGACGGCATCGTGCTGGCGCTTGATGAGGCGCAGGCGACCAGCGCTAGCCTGGATAACCATCTTCGCACCCTCGAGCAGGTCGGGGAGGCCCTGCGCTGGCAGCCGCCGGTGTACCTGTGGCAGGTGACTGACAGCGCCTGGCCGCAGGATACCCGCATCAGTCAGACGGTGGGGGCGCTGTTCCCGCCCGGCGCCACGCCGGAGGGGGTGGCGCAACAACTCCGCGCCATTCTGCCGTCCCTGGGGGAAAGGGGAATGCAGCAGCTGTGCGCCGACCCGGCCCATGATTATCTGCTGCGCCTGGGGCGCACGCTTGAGGGGAGCGGCATTGCCCGCTGGCGTACGCTGCTGACGCCCTGGCTGACGGAGCGCCTGCAGCGCGTTCCGCTGCGCGGCCTGATGTTCAGCCCGCCGCTGGCGCCGGACACGACCGCCGGGGAAGCGCCACATCCTCACCGCTGGTCCGCTCCGGCGGCCTGGCAGGGAGTGACGGCGGACTGCGCTCAGGCGCGGGGCGTGCGGGCCGGTCTGCCCTGGCAGCGCACATCGGGGGTTATCGCCCTGTCGCTGATGGCCCTGTGGGGGGCGGGCAGTCTGGTCTCCTTCGCCGTTAACCGCCAGCATATTGTCAGCGCGGCGCAGCTGCTGGTGAGCTCTCCCGCGGTGAATGATGAACAGCTGATGGCGCTGCAGGCGCTGCGTAACGATATCGGACGGTTACAGCACCAGCAGGCGCATGGCGCGCCCTGGTATCAGCGCTTCGGGCTGGACCATAACGCCCCGCTGCTGGCGGCCCTGATGCCGTGGTACGGGCAGGCGAATAACCGGCTGATACGCGATGCGGCGGCGCAGGCGCTCACAAAGCAGCTGAACGCGCTGGCAGACCTGCCGCCGCGCAGTCCGCTGCGCGAGAAACGGGCGAAGCGGGGCTACGACCAGCTGAAGGCGTACCTGATGATGGCGCACCCGGAGAAGGCGGACGCCGCGTTTTTTGCGCAGGTGATGAAAACCGCCGAACCGTCCCGTCCGGGGTTGTCCCCGGCGCTGTGGCAGGAGATGGCGCCGGATTTGCACACCTTTTACATGCAGAGCCTGCCCGCGCTGCCGTCCTGGAAAATCACGCCGGATGCGGCGCTGGTGGCGCAGGTGCGCAGGGTGCTGCTGGAGCAGGCAGGCCAGCGCAACGCCGAAAGCACGCTCTATGAGAACATGCTGACGGCCGTCCGGCGCAACTATGCCGATATGACGCTTGAGGACATGAGGCCGCAGACCGACGCCCGCCGTCTGTTCAGCACGGGCGAGGTGGTGCCGGGAATGTTCACCCGCCAGGCGTGGGAAGGCGGGATTCAGGACGCCATCGACGCCGCCGTGGCCTCGCGGCGCGATGAAATCGACTGGGTGCTGAGCGACAACCGTAACACCGTGTCCACGGATGTCTCGCCGGAGGCGCTGAAACAGCGGCTGACGAACCGCTACTTTACCGATTTTGCCGGAGCGTGGCTGAACTTCCTTAACAGCATCCGGCTGAATCCGGCGCACAACATCACCGATGTCACCGACCAGCTCACCCTGACCGGCGATGTCCGCCAGTCGCCGCTGATTGCGCTGATGAACACCCTGGCCTGGCAGGGGCAGACCGGAGAGCAGGGGGAGGCTATCTCTGATTCCCTGGTGAGGACGGCGAAAAATCTGCCGGGTAAGGATAAAAAGCCGGTCATTGACCAGCAGGCAGCCGGTCCGCGCGGCCCGCTGGACAGCACCTTCGGCCCGCTGCTGACCCTGACGGGCAAAAACA